>JAXDHW010000250.1:0-3448 GCA_034664365.1 Thermoleophilaceae bacterium | reverse complement strand
CGCACGAGCACCTGCTCGACAGTCACTGCGGGCGCGCCGCGCAGGCGTCGTTCGGCCCCGGCGGCCACCGGCTCGCGGTGCTGTACGCGGCGAGCGACGCCGAACGCGTCGGCGTCTACACGATGGGGCTCAGCTGCCGGCACAAGCGCCGCCTCACCTCCGGCGGCTTCGGTCCCGTCTGGTCGCCGGACGGGCAGTGGATCGCGTACTACGGCGGTCCGAGCGGCGAGCAGAGCGACCGCGTGGTCCGTCCAGACGGCACCGACAACCGGCGCGTGCCCGGCCACGGCGGCCTCGACCTCGACTGGCAACCGCGACCGTAGCCGCGGGGCCCGGTTACGATCGGGACATCTTCCGGCGCAGGACTCTCACAGCGGGGCTCGCGGGACTGGTCGTGGCGGCGCTGCTGCTCGCGCCGTCCGCGGACGCGAAGCACGCTCGCAAGAAGACGCGCCCGGTCCTCGTCGTGTCCAACAACTGGGCCGGCACGGCGGACTTCGTCAACCCGAAGAACTTCAAGCGGCTCGGCCGGCTGAACATCGTGCCGGACCTGGACGCGCGGCTCGCCGAGATCCAGGCGAGCCCGGACCGGGAGGGCTACTTCCTCGCGATACGCCAGCTCGTGGGCGAGGGACACGACCAGTTCGTGGACGACTCGTTCACGTCGCCCAACGGCCGCTACCTCTACGTGTCGCGACCGAGCCTCGCGGACGTCGTGGCGTTCGATTTGCGCACGCGGAAGATCGTCTGGCGCGTGCCGGTCATGGGCTACCGCGCCGACCACATGGCGATCACGCGCGACGGGCGGCACCTGCTCGTGTCGGCCTCCACGGCGAGCATCGTCCACGTGATCGACACGAAGAAGGGCAAGATCGTCGGCAACTTCCTGTCCGGCGACCAGCCGCACGAGAACAACTTCTCGCGCGACCAGAAGCTGATCTTCCACGCGAGCATCGGCACCGTCTACACGCCGCTCGACGAGCCGTCGATGGACGCGACGAAGGGCAAGCGCTACTTCGAGATCGTGAAGGCCGGCTCGCTCACCGGCAACCTGAAGATCCTCAAGCGGATCGACATGGGCCAGAAGCTCGCCGAGTTCGGCGAACCCGATATGAGCGGCGCGGTCAGGCCGATGGCCCTGTCGCCTGATGAGAGGTTCGTCTACTTCCAGGTCTCCTTCTTCCACGGCTTCGTCGAGTACGACCTGCGCAAGGACAAGGTCACGCGCCTGGCGCGGCTGCCGCTCAGTCAGGAAGCCGCGAATATGAGCCGCGAGGATTACCTGCTCGACTCGGCCCATCACGGCCTCGCGATGAACCCCAAGGGCACCAAGCTCTGCTCGGCGGGCACGATGTCGAACTACGCGGCGATCACATCGCGCCGCACGTTCAGCGCGAAGATCATCCCGGTCGGGACGCGGCCCTACTGGTCGACCAACAGCGGCGACGGCAGGTACTGCTTCGTGTCGGTCGCAGGGGACGACAAGGTCGCCGTCATCTCCTACAAGAAGGAGGAGCAGGTCGCGACGATCCCGGTGGGCGACCACCCGCAGCGGATGCGGATGGGCCACGTGCGGAACGGCTACCTGAAGAAGTACCCGCGCGGCGGCGCGGGGGTCACCGGCTAGCTCGCGTCGCCGGGCGCCTCGGCCTCACGCGCGGCGCGGGCCAGCGCGAACGCGCAGAGCAACGGCACGGCGAGGGCGAGGGCCGCCGCGAGCGCCCAGAAGGTCCAGGCGCCGACGAAGCCGAAGCGGAACAGGCTCGCGCGGCGGAACATCGTGGGAACCAGGCTGAGCGCCGAGCGCGGGCGCTGACGCAGGAAGCGCAGGGTGATGTCGATCGGCCCCCGGCGGCCGTCGACCACGGTGCCCGTGCCCGGCACCTGGTCGTCGCCATACGGGTAGGCCGTGCCGCCGCCGCGGTTGCGGATGCAGACGGTGATCGCCCGGCCGGCGCGGAGGGTTGGGAACCGAACGGTGCGGGTGGCGTGATCGGGATAGCCGCCCGGCGTCTGTCGCGTCGCCAGCGGGCGGCCGCCGGCGACGTCGGCGTCGCGGACCGTCAGCTCGAGCGGCATCCCCGGGCTCGCCTTCGCGCCCGCGAAGAACGTGACACCGCTCGCGTCGACCTGAAGCGTGATCGGCGCCTGACAGACCTCGTGACCGGGGTCGAGCATCGCGACCGGTCGCACCGGCGCGCCGCCGAGCGAGAACGCGACCGGGCGCTCGTCCGCACCGGCGCGCCACAGCACGACGACCAGGCCGATGGCCCAGACGAGCGCGAACGCGAGAACCGCGCGCCTAGCCAAAGTACCGCCCCAGGGTTAGCCCGATCGAGGCGATCTGGAGTGTGACGAGCAGAGCCAGGACGACGCCCACGGCGGACGCCTGCCATCGCCGCCGCAGCAGCGCGACCGTTCCTGCGAGCGCGAGTCCGCCGATCGAGATCAGCGGCAGCAGGTAACGCCCCTGCTCCACGGGGTGGCGCTGCACCGTGATGAACGTGTAGTCCGCCCAGTGGAGGACGAGCATGAGACCGATCCCGGCGAGCAGGAGGAACGCCACGAGCACGGGGTCGACGCGGCGGTGCAGGTTCGCCCGAGCGAGCGCCGTGACGCCGCCGAGGATCACGAGCGCGGACGCGATCGCGATCAGCGAGTAGGTCCAGTCGGGGAAGTGAACCTCGAGCCAGCCGAAGGTGCCCCAGCCGGTCTTGAGCCAGCTGTCGTAGACACGCTCGGCGCCGCCACCCATCCCGTAGAACGGCGTCTGGAACGGAAGCTTGGGGAGGTAGAACTGCCAGACGTAGCTCGTGAACTCGCGCAGCGTCGTGAGCGAGGTGAGCGACGGGTGGTGTACGCCCGCGTAGTCGGGCGCCTCGTTCACCACGGACCGACCGAGCGCGACCGCCGTCACGACCCATCCGCCGGCCGCACCGAAAAGGCTGGCGAGCGCGGCGGGCAGCGGCGCGCGTGGATGCGGGCCCGGCCGCTCGCGCATCCGCACCCAGCCGACGGCGATCGCGAACAGCGCGGCGGGCAGGAAACCCCAGGCGGTGGCCTTGACCCAGACGGCGAACCCCGCCACGAGCCCGAGCGCGATCCCGTCGCGCGTGGTCAGCCCTCGCCGTACGATGCGCGCGCCGAGCCACAGGGCGATCGTCCACATCGCGATGAGGCCGGCGTCGGGGTTCACGCCAGAGCTGATGAAGGTGGCCATCGGCTGGAGGCCGGCGAGCGCGGCCGCAGCGAGCTGGAGTAGCCGGTTGCGGCCGAACACCTCCCCCGCGAGAAGCCACGCGCCCGTGGTCGTCACCAGCAGCAGCAGCGCGGACCAGATGCGCATCAGATGGAGGCGGTCGAAGAAGCTCGTGCCACTGCCGCCCCAGTAGGCGAGCGACTCGTACGCGTAATAGAGCGGCGGGTTGTCGCCCTGGAAGATCACGCC
>JAXDHW010000238.1:0-2647 GCA_034664365.1 Thermoleophilaceae bacterium | reverse complement strand
GCCAAGGCGACCGGCGCGGAGGTCTGGGTGCCGCAGATCGAGCAGCCCGTGCTCGCGGACATCAACCGCTTCGTGCCGTGGCCCGACCTCGGCCCCTTCGAGAGCTGGGACGCCGAGCACACCCTCGCGGGCGGCGAGCGCCTGGAGCTGGCGGGGTTCGAGATCGACGTGATCTTCACGCCCGGCCACAGCCCGGGCCACGTGACCTTCTCGATCCCCGACGAGGACGCCGTCTTCTCCGGCGACGTCCTCTTCCAGGGCTCGGTCGGGCGAACCGACCTGCCGGGTGGTGACTGGCCCACCCTGCTCGAGTCGATCCGGCTCCTGGTCGACTCGCTGCCCGAGGCGACGACCGTCTACCCGGGCCACATGGGCATCACCAGCCTGGGCGCCGAGCGGGCGAGCAACCCGTTCCTCGTCGAGCTGGCCAACCGGTAGTAGATGGCCGAAAAGATCAAGGCGCCGCGGGGCACCTCCGACGTGCTGCCCGAGGACGGCCGCGCGCGGCTCCGCCTCGTGGGGCTGGCAGCGGAGACGTTCGGCCGCGCGGGCTACGGCCCAATCGAGACGCCGATCTTCGAGGCCACCGAGCTGTTCGAGCGCGGCGTGGGGGAGACGACCGACGTGGTCGAGAAGGAGATGTTCACCTTCGACGACCAGGGCGGCCGCTCGATGACGCTGCGGCCCGAGGGCACCGCGCCGGTCTGCCGCGCCTACGTGGAGCACGGGATGCACAAGCTTCCGCAGCCGGTCAAGCTCTGGTACGCCGGTCCGTTCTTCCGCTACGAGGCGCCGCAGGCCGGCCGCTACCGCCAGTTCACGCAGATCGGCCTCGAGGCGATCGGCTCCGACGCCCCCTCCCTCGACGCCGAGGCGATCCTGCTGCTCGCCGAGCTGCTCGAGCGGGCGGGCGCGCGCGGGGTCCGCTTCCGCGTCTCGAGCCTCGGCACGGCCGAGACGCGGCGTGCGTACTCGGACGAGCTGCGCGAGCACCTGCGCGCGCGCGAGGACCAGCTCTCGGACGACGTGCGTGGACGGCTCGACCGCAACCCGCTGCGCGCGTTCGACTCCGACCACGACGGGACGCGCGCCGCCCTCGAGGGCGCGCCGCGCCTGATCGACCGCCTGACCCCGGAGGACGCGGACCACTTCGCGGAAGTCCGCGCGCTGCTCGACGACGCGAGCCTCGACTACGAGGTCGACGGCACGCTCGTGCGCGGGCTCGACTACTACACGCGCACGGTTTTCGAGGTCGAGAGCACCGAGCTCGGCGCGCAGAGCGCGCTCGGCGGCGGCGGTCGCTACGACGGTCTCGTGGAGATGCTCGGCGGGCCGCCGACGCCCGGCGTGGGCTGGGCGGCCGGGGTCGAGCGCATCCTGCTGGCCGGCGGCGCTGACGAGGAGCCGTCGCCGGCGCCGGTCTATGTCGCCGGTTCGGGCAGGTCGGCGTTCGCGCTGGCCCGGCAGCTCCGCTCGCTCGGCGTTCCGACCGAGCTCGAGCAGGCCGGCCGCTCCCTCAAGGGCCAGTTCAAGCATGCCGACCGGCTCGGCGCGCGGGCGGTGGTGATCGTCGGCGAGGACGGCCTCGAGATCAAGGACATGGCCACCGGTGAGCAGCACCCGGTCGCCTCCGCCGACGACGTGATCCGGGAGCTCACGTGAGCGAGCCGCGCCACAACCGCTACCGAACCGCATGGGCGGGCGAGCTGCGCGCCGGGGATGTCGACACCGAGGTGCGTGTGGCCGGCTGGGTCCACCGCCGCCGCGACCACGGCGGCCTGATCTTCATCGACGTCCGCGATCGTAGCGGCCTCCTCCAGCTCGTCTTCCACCCCGAGGACGCCGCGGAGGCACACGCCGCCGCCGGAGCGCTCCGCTCCGAGGACGTGATCTCCGCGACCGGCAGGCTCGTGCGGCGCGAGGAGGCGAACGTCAACCCGAAGATGCCCACGGGCGAGGTCGAGTTGAGCGTGACCGCGCTCGACAAGCTCGCCGACGCCGAGACGCCGCCCTTCCAGATCGAGGAGGAGGGCCAGATCGACGAGGCCACGCGCCTGCGCTACCGCTACGTGGACCTGCGCCGCGAGCCGATGCAGCGGAACATCGAGCTGCGCCACGAGGTGGCGCGGGCCATCCGCGAGTACCTGAACGGTGTGGGATTCCTGGACATCGAGACGCCGATGCTCACGCGCTCGACGCCCGAGGGCGCGCGCGACTTCATCGTGCCGTCCCGGCTCCAGCCCGGCTCCTGGTACGCGCTGCCCCAGTCGCCCCAGCTCTTCAAGCAGCTGTTCATGGTCGCGGGCTTCGAGCGCTACTACCAGCTCGTGCGCTGCTTCCGCGACGAGGACCTGCGCGCCGACCGTCAGCCCGAGTTCACCCAGCTCGACATCGAGATGTCGTTCGTGGACGAGGAGGACGTCTTCGACCTGATCGACGGCATGCTGCAGGCGGTCGTGGCGGTCGCGGGGATCGAGGTCGACCTCCCGCTCGAGCGCATCCCGTACGACGAGGCGATGCTGCGCTACGGGAGCGACAAGCCCGACCGGCGCATCGGCATGGAGATCCAGGACCTCGGCGAGGCGTTCGCGGGCTCGGAGTTCAAGGTCTTCTCGGGCGCGCTCGAGTCGGGCGGCGTGATCCGCGG
>JAXDHW010000227.1:0-5056 GCA_034664365.1 Thermoleophilaceae bacterium | reverse complement strand
AAGGGCGTCGTCGCCGCGTTCGAGGAGGCCGGCTGCGACGAGTTCGTCCTGTTCCCGTCCGACTCGAACCCGGAGCAGGTCGGGCTGCTGAGAGAGGCGCTCGGCTAGCTGCTCCCATAGGCTCCCGCCGGTGACGAGCGAGGAGCTGCTGAAGCTCACCAACCGCGGCATGATCGCGTTCGACACGGTGCTCGGCACGGGCACCCTGCTGGCGCCGCGGCAGACGCTCTGGGTGCTCGGCCACGAGCGCGCTTCCGACGACGCGCTCGCCCTGTTCCGCCGCTGCGGGCCGATCTGGCTCACCTTCGCCGCGGCGCACGCCGTGGCCGACCGGCGCGGCCGCCGCCGCGACTGGTGGGCGCTGGCCTGGCTCCGCGGCACGGAGATCGCGACCGACGCGGTCTGGGCCGCCACGTCGCCCGGGTTCACCCGGCCGGGCGCGCGGCTCGGGATGTTCATGGCCGGCGCGGCCAACGTCGCGATGACGATCGGCTTCGGCTCGCTCGCCGAGCGACGGCGGAAGAAGAGCAAGACCTAGCCCGATGAACCGCCTCGAACGCCGGCTCGTTCCGCTCGTCTCCTCGCGCGCGGGAAGCTGGTTCTTCCTCAACGTCGCGAACAGGATCGACAAGCGGCTGATCCCGGCCACCAACGGGCGGCTGAGCATCGCACCGTGGCTGCCGCTGCTCGTGCTCGAGAACCGGGGCGCGAAGAGCGGGGAGCTGCGCCGGACGCCGCTCCTGTACGCGCGCGACGGGGACGACATCGTCCTGATCGCCTCGAACGGCGGCGCTCCGCGGCACCCGGCCTGGTACCACAACGTGCGCGCCCACCCGGAGGTGACGCTGTTCCTGCGCGGGCGGACCGGGCGCTATCGCGCGCGGGTGGCGGAGGGCGCCGAGCGCGAGCGGCTGTGGCGGATCGCGACGACGCTCAACCCCGGCTACGACATCTACAGGTCGCGAGCATCGAACCGCCAGATCCCGGTCGTGGCCCTCAGCGCCCTCTAGACGATCTAGCGGCGCCTATACGCTTGGGCGCATGCCGCGGGGACTGCCGGACAAGCCGTCGCTCGACGGGATAGAGGCTCGCTGGTCGGAGCGTTGGGAGGCCGACGGCACCTACCGCTTCGACCCCAACACAGAGCGGACGATCTACTCGATCGACACGCCACCTCCCACGGTGAGCGGGTCGCTCCACGTCGGGCACGTCTTCTCCTACACGCACACCGACGTGATCGCACGCTTCCGCCGGATGCGCGGCGAGGAGGTCTTCTATCCGATGGGGTGGGACGACAACGGGCTCCCGACCGAGCGCCGCGTGCAGAACTACTACGGGGTGCGCTGCGACCCGTCGCTCCCCTACGACGAGGGCTTCGAGCCGCCCCCGGAGCCGCCCAAGCAGGCGATTCCGGTGTCGCGCCGCAACTTCGTGGAGCTCTGCCTGCGGCTGACGGTGGAGGACGAGCAGGCGTTCGAGTCGCTTTGGAGGCGGCTCGGGCTATCGGTCGACTGGGGGATGACCTACACCACGATCGGGGCGGAGGCGCAGCGTGCGTCACAGCGGGCGTTCCTGCACCACCTCGAGCGCGACCTCGCCTACTCGGTCGAGGCGCCGACGCTCTGGGACGTCGACTACCGGACCGCGGTGGCGCAGGCCGAGCTCGAGGATCGGGTCGTGCCCGGAGCCGCGTACCGGGTGATGTTCGGCGACCTGGAGATCGAGACCACGCGACCGGAGCTGGTCCCGGCGTGCGTGGCCCTCGTCGCGCATCCGGACGACGAGCGCTACCGCGACCGGTTCGGCACCGAGGTCGTCACCCCGCTGTTCGGCGTCCGGGTGCCGGTCCATGCCAGCCGGCTGGCGCAGCCGGACAAGGGGACCGGGATCGCGATGGTCTGCACGTTCGGCGACGTGACCGACGTGGAATGGTGGCGCGAGCTCAAGCTGCCGATCCGCGCCGTGATCCGCCCGGACGGGCGGTTGCGCCCGGTTGCCTGGGGGGAGGAGCCGGGGTTCGAGAGCGAAGACCCGGCCGCCGCCCAGGCCGCCTACGACCGGCTCGCCGGGAAGCGCGCCACGCAGGCGCGCGACGAGATCAGTCAGCTGCTCGCGGAGGCGGGCGCTCTCACGGCCGACCCGAAGCCGGTCGAGCACCCGGTCAAGTTCTACGAGCGTGGCGAGCGGCCGCTCGAGATCATCACGAGCCGGCAGTGGTTCGTGCGCACGATGGACCACCGCGAGGAGTTCAAGGCGCGCGGGCGCGAAATGCACTGGATCCCGGAGTACATGCGCGCGCGCTTCGAGAATTGGGTCGACGGCCTGAACACCGACTGGTGCATCAGCCGGCAACGCTTCTTCGGCGTGCCGTTCCCGGTCTGGTACCCGCTCGACGCGGACGGCGTGGCCGACCACTCCCGGCCGATCCTGGCGGAGGACGGGAACCTGCCGGTGGACCCCTCCTCGGAGGTGCCGCCCGGGTACGACGAGGCGCAGCGGGGCCGGCCGGGCGGGTTCGCCGGCGACCCCGACGTGATGGACACCTGGGCCACCTCCTCGCTGAGCCCGCAGATCGCCGGCGGCTGGCGCGAGGATGACCCCCTGTTCGAGCGGGTGTTCCCGATGGACCTGCGGCCGCAGGCGCACGACATCATCCGCACCTGGCTCTTCTCCACGGTGGTGCGCTCGCACTTCCTGCACGACAGCGTGCCGTGGAAGAACGCCGCGCTGTCCGGCTGGGTGCTCGACCCGGACCGCAAGAAGATGTCCAAGTCGAAGGGCAACGTGGTCACGCCGATGGGGCTGCTCGAGCAGTTCGGCTCGGACGCCGCGCGCTACTGGGCGGTGAACGGGCGCCCGGGCGTGGACACGGCCTTCGACGACAACCAGATGAAGGTGGGGCGGCGGCTGGCCACCAAGATCCTCAACGCGTCGCGCTTCGTGCTCGGGCACGAGGGCCCGGCGGGGCCGCCCACGCGGCCTCTGGACGTGGCGATGCTGCGGCGGCTCGCCGGCACGGTCGACGAGGTCACCCGGCTGTTCGAGGCGTACGACTACGCGCGCGCGCTCGAGCGGACGGAGGAGTTCTTCTGGTGGTTCTGCGACAACTACCTCGAGCTGGTGAAGGGGCGCCGCTACGGCGAGCGCGACCCGGAGGCGGCGGCGTCCGCCAACGGCGCGCTGCAGATCGCCCTGGAGACCCAGCTGCGGCTGTTCGCCCCCGCCCTGCCGTTCGTCGCGGAGGAGGTCTGGTCGTGGTGGCGCGACGGGTCGGTGCACCGCGCCGGATGGCCGACGCGGGAGGACCTGGTGGGCTCGCCCGAGCTCGACGGCGCGCCCGACGGGCTGCTCGACGTCGCAGCCGACGTGCTGGCCGAGATCCGCAAGGCCAAGTCGACGGCGCAGCTGCCGATGCGCGCGGAGGTGTCGCGCGCCGTGGTGCGGGACTCGGACGAGCGGCTCGGGCTGCTCGGCGAGGTGCAGGACGACGTGGTCGACGCGGGGTGCGTCGCCGAGCTCGAGAAGGTGGCCGGCGACGGGTTCGCGGTGGAGGTCGAGTTCGCGGACTCGTAGCGCCCTCCTCGCCGCTGCATCGCTGCTCCTGCTCCCGGCCTCGGCCCAGGGTGGCCAGGTCCACACCGAGCGGATCGGGCGGTCCGTGCATGGCACCCCGATTCGCGCCTACCGCGTCGGTCCGGCGAACGCCGACCGCACGGTGCTCGTCGTGGGCGAGATCCATGGGAACGAACGCGCGGGGGAGGCGGTCGCCCGCCGGCTGATGCACGTGAAGCCGCCGGAGGGCGTGGCGTTCTGGCTGGTGCCGGAGCTCAACCCCGATGGCGCCCGCGCGGGCACGCGGCAGAACGCGCACGGGGTCGACCTCAACCGCAACTTCGCGTGGAACTGGAAGCCGCTCGATCGTCCGGGCGGGACCTTCTACTCGGGCCCGCGCGCGTTCTCCGAGCCCGAGTCGCGCGCGGCCAAGCGCCTGGTTCGCCGCATCCGCCCGCGCGTGGCGGTCTGGTACCACCAGCACCTGTCGCTCGTCGACGAGGCGTCGGGCGGGGACGGGAGCGTGATCCGTCGCTACGCCCGGCTTGTCGGGCTCCCGGCCAAGCGCCTGCCCCGCTACACCGGCCGGGCGGTCGGCTGGGAGAACCGCGAGGTCCCCGGCGGCACGGCGTTCGTCGTGGAGCTGGGCGCGGGCTCGCTATCCGACGCCGACCAGCACCGCCACGCCGTGGCGGTCCTCCGCCTGGCCCGCCAAACCTAAAGGGGGGACAGTCCCCTTAACACGCGATCCGGCACTGCGGCTGGGCTCGGAGCGTTACAGGGATTGTTAAGGGGACAGTCCCCTAGGTGTGTGTGGCGGCGTGGGTGCTCACGTCGATCACGCGACGCTCGTGGGTGCCGACGCCGATCGTGCGGTCGCCGTCGCGCACCTCCACGTCGAAGCGGAGCTTGCGGCCGTCGACCACCTCGCGCAGGGTCGCCGCGGCGGTGCACTTTGTTCCCTCCACCGCGCCGGCCACGTGCTTCACGCAGACCTCGAAGCCGACCGTGGCACTGCCTTCGGGCAGATGCTCAAGCGAGAGGATGGCCGCGTTCCGCTCCATCATCGCGATCATCCCCGGCGTCGAGAGCACCGATACGCCGATCGTGCCGCCCACGTCGGTGAGGAGCCGGTCCTCCACCACGAACTCGTCGGTGCGGGAAATCCCGGGCTCCAGCGGCACCGGCGGATGATAACCCCGCATTTTCGGCAGATCCCGGCTAAAGCTTTAGCCGCACGCGGCCGATCATGGACGCATGGCCCATGTTCTCCTGCCCCTGCTCTCGGCGATCCCACCGACGCTCGCCGCGATCGTCTATCGGCGTCGTGCACGCAGCGCGCAGGCGCGGCTCACCGCCAGCGACCGCCACCACCGCGCGCTCGCGACCGAGATGCTGCACCTGGCCGAGCGGGACCCGCTGACCGGTCTCGGCAACCGCCGCGCGTTCGACCGCGCGATGGCCGAGCTTCAGGCGGCTGGCGAGCCGGGCGCGGTGATCCTGC
>JAXDHW010000206.1:0-2933 GCA_034664365.1 Thermoleophilaceae bacterium | reverse complement strand
CGAACCTGGGAGATGCTTCCGCCGCCCCGATGCGGGGTGCCCGGGTAGTCGAACGTGGCGGGCACGAGGCGCCCGCGCTTGAGCCGGCCGGTCCGGTCGATCCGCACCCGCAGGACGCCGCTCTGCGACAGGACCCCGCCGGTCTGGAGCGTGCGATAGCCGGCGAAGTTGCCGAGCGAGTACGCGATCACGCGCCGCCGGTAGCACTCCATCCCGCGCAGGACGTGCGGGCCCGAGCCCACCACGAGGTCGGCGCCGGCCGAGACCACCGCGTGCGCGAACCTCCGCGTCTCGCCACGGTTCTCGCCGAAGGCGTACTCGCGCCCGTGCGGGGTGTGGGTGGCGCCGGCGCCCTCGGCGCCCGCGTGCATCATCGCCACGACCAGGTCGGCGCGTCTGTCCGCCTTCCTCACGAGCCGCTCCGCCGCCGGGATGTCGAGCAGCGACGCCGCCCACGGATACGGCGCGAAGCCGACGTACGCCACCCGCACGCCGTGCGAGCGCACGACCGCGATGCCGCCGGGGCGGCCGCTGTGCGGCAGGTGCGCGTGGCCCAGCGCGGACAGCGTCTGGCCGATCCCGTAGTCGCCGAAGTCGTTCGTGTGGTTGTTGGCGAGGTTCACGATGTCGATCCCCGAGCCGCGGAACTCGCTCGCGTACGAGGCCGGCGCCTGGAACGCGAAGCAGTTCCCCCCACCCCCGCCGCCGCACTTGGACGAGCCGCCGCTCCCAAGGACGCCCTCCAGGTTCGCGGCCATGATGTCCGGGCGCTTGAGCACGTCGGCGATCGAGCTGAGAACTCGCCGCGCCCCGCCCGGCGGCAGGCCGTAGTGCCTGCCGAAGGCCATATCGCCGGCCCAGCCGAGTTCGACGCTCGGCGGGCGGCGGTGGTGCTCGTCCGCCACGTGGTTGATCGGATCGACGTACGGCGGGGTGGCCGCGCTCGCGGCGGCGATCGGCACGAGGGCTCCCGCTGCCAGGAGCCCGACTACCAGGGGACGACTAGAGCGCGCCGCCGGTGACCTGCTCGGGATCGTCGGGATCGCCCGGCGGCTCGGCGGCGCGGGGTCGCTGGCGGACCACCGGCCGGCGCGCCGCGGCGCCCTCGTCGAGGCGGCGGACCGGCGTCCCGTACGGGGCGTTGCGCGCGATCTCGGGGTCGTGGCGCGCCTCCTCCAGGATCGCGCGGATCGAGTCGGCGAAGCGGTCGAGCGTCTCCTTGGTCTCGGTCTCGGTCGGCTCGATCATCAGGGCCTCGTCGACCAGCAGCGGGAAGTAGACCGTCGGCGGGTGGACGCGGTGGTCGAGCAGCCGCTTGGCGATGTCGAGCGTCTTGATCCCGAGCTCACGCTTGGCGGGCGCGCCCGATAGGACGAACTCGTGCATGCAGGTGCGGTCGAAGGCGATCGGCAGGAGCTCGCCCACGCCGGGCTCGGCGAGCCGCGCGCGCAGGTAGTTGGCGTTGAGCACGGCGGTCTCCGCCACGTCGCGCAGGCCGTCGCCGCCGACCGAGCAGATGTACGCGTACGAGCGCACGAAGACGCCGAAGTTGCCCTGGAACCCGCGCAGCCGGCCGATCGACTTCGCGCCCCTGTGGTCGAGCTCGTAGACGGGCTCCGAGCCGTTGCGCGACGCCGCCTCGACCACCCGCGGCACCGGCAGGTAGGGCTCGATCCGGTCGGAGACGGCGATCGGGCCGGCGCCCGGGCCGCCGCCGCCGTGCGGCTGCGTGAAGGTCTTGTGCAGGTTGAAGTGGACGATGTCGAAGCCCATGTCGCCCGGCCGCGAGACGCCCACGACGGCGTTGAGGTTGGCCCCGTCGTAGTAGAGCGTGGCGCCGGCGTCGTGCACGACCGAGGCGATCTCCTCGATGTTGCGGTCGAACAGGCCGAGCGTGTTGGGGTTGGTGAGCATCAGGCAGGCGGTGTCCTCGCCGGCCTTCTCGCGCAGGTCGTCGAGATCGACGCCGCCGTCGGGCGCCGTGCCGACCTTGACGACCTCGTAGCCGGCCATCGTCACGGTGGCGGGGTTGGTGCCGTGGGCGGTGTCGGGGGTGAGCACCTTGGTGCGGGTCTCGCCGCGGTCCTCGTGGTAGGCGCGCGTGAGCAGGAGCCCCGCGAGCTCGCCGTGCGAGCCGGCGCTCGGCTGGAGCGAGACGTGCGGCAGCCCCGCGATCTCCGACAGCGCACGCTCGAGGCGCCACATCAGCTCGAGCGCGCCCTGCGCGTACTCGTCGTCCTGGAGCGGGTGCAGGCGGGCGTGGCCCGGCAGCGCCGCCACGCGCTCGTTGACCTTCGGGTTGTGCTTCATCGTGCACGACCCGAGCGGGTAGAAGCCGGTGTCGAGGTCGAAGTTCTTCTTCGAGAGGTTGTTGTAGTGACGGACGATCTCGGGCTCGGAGATCTCGGGCAGATCGGGCGGCGTCCGCCGGATCGCGCTCTCCGGCAGGAGCTCCTCGATCGGGGTCTCCGGCACGTCGAGCGCGGGCGGCGTGAATGCGCGCCGGCCCTCGCGGGAGCGCTCGAAGATCGTGAGCGTCTGCTCCTCGGCCGGGTTCACGCGGCGGTCACCTCCTCGCGCGCGTGCGCGGCGAGGTCGGCTAGCCGGTCGATGTCCGCCCGCGTGCGCCGCTCCGTGATCGCCACGAGCAGGCCGTCGGCGTACTCGGGATAGTCGCGCCCGAGCCGGTAGCCGGGGTTGATGCGATCGGCGCGCGCGCTCGCGAACAGGCCGTCGATGTCGGGCACCCGCACGGCGAACTCGCGCACGACCGGTCCCGGGTTGATCGCCTCGAGGCCGAGCGCCTCGCGCGCGTAGTGGGTGCGGCGGAGCATCAGCTCGCCCAGCTCCACGATCCCGCGGCGGCCGAGCCACGACAGGTAGATCGTGCCCATCAGGGCGTTGAGCGCCTGCGCGGTGCAGATGTTGTGCGT
>JAXDHW010000202.1:0-3498 GCA_034664365.1 Thermoleophilaceae bacterium | reverse complement strand
CGGGCTCCTCGGCGGCCGGACGCGGCTTGCCCTCGAGGCCCTCCTCCTCGGTCTTGCGGAAGAGCGCGGCCAGTGGGCCCTCGCGCATGCTCGCCCGCTTACCGCTTGCCATCGAGGACCTCCCTTGCGAGTTGCCGGTAGGCATATGCCGCCTTCCCATCTGGGTCGTACTTGAGCACCGACATCCCCTTGACCGGCGCCTCCGCGAAGCGGACGGTCTTCGTGATCCGGGAGGCGAAGACCGTGTCCCCGAAGTTCTCCTCGAGCAGCTCGATCGCCTCCTTCGCGTGAACCGTACGCGTGTCGACCAGCGTGGGCAGGATGCCCTCGATCTGGACGTCGGGGTTGAGGTTCTCGCGGATCATCGACAGGGTGTTCTGGAGCTGGATCAGCCCCCTCATGGACAGATACTCGCACTGGACGGGGACGATCACCTTGTCGGCCGCCGTCAGGGCGTTGATCGTGAGCAGCCCGAGGCTCGGCGGCGTGTCGATGCAGATGAAGTCGTAGTCCTCCTTGATCGGGGCGAACGCCTTCTCCAGCGAGCGCTCGCGGCCGATCTGGGTGGACATCGCGATCTCCGCGCCGGCGAGGTCGATCGACGCGCACGCGATGTCCACCTCGCGCTTGCGGATCACCTCGCGGATCGAAGTGTGGTTCACGAGGACGTCGTACATCGACATCTCGAGTGAGTCCGGGTCGATCCCCTGACTCATCGTGAGGTTGGCCTGCGGGTCGAGGTCGACGCAGAGGACGCGGTGGCCCTTCTCGCTGAATGCGACCGCCAGGTTGAGCGTCGTGGTCGTCTTCGCCACCCCGCCCTTCTGGTTGGTGAAGGCGATGACCTTCGCCGTGCCGGACCCGGGCCCGGGCGCCGGGTGAAGGTCGCTCGGATCGGGCGGTGCGGAGGACGTCTGTGCGTCGGTTGGTCTGCGATCGAAGAATCCCATGTGCGGTGCCTATTCGTATGAGGCGGGAAGATTCCTTCAGATGCCCGCACTGATCGACAAGCGGCTCGTCTTCGTGGCGGGCAAGGGTGGCGTCGGCCGGACGACCGTGGCGGCGTCGCTCGGGCTCGCTGCCGCGCGCCGCGGCAAGCGGACGATCGTGTGCGAGGTCGCGCGCCAGGAGCGCATGTCGAAGGCGTTCAAGCGCGAGGGCGTCGGCTTCCGCGAGACCGAGCTCGCGCCCAACCTCTACGGCATCTCGATCGACCCGCAGGAGTCGCTCGAGGAGTTCCTCGCCGACCAGGTCGGCTCGCGGCGGATCGCGGGCCTCTTGTTCCACAACCGGCTGTTCGAGTACCTGGCCGCGGCCACGCCCGGGCTGCGCGAGCTCGCCACGATCGGGAAGGTGTGGGAGCTGGCGCAGCTCGAGCGCCGCTCGCGCAGCGCGTCGCCGTACGACCTCGTGATCGTGGACCTGCCGGCGACCGGCCACGGGCTCGGAGCGCTGCGCACGGCTCGCACCTTCGGCGACGTGGCGCGCGTCGGACCGGTGCGCCGCCGGGCGGACATGATCGACACGTTCATCCGCGACCGCGAGCAGACGGGCGTCCTGGCCGTGGCGCTGCCCGAGGAGATGCCCGTGACCGAGACGGTCGAGTTCGCCGGCGCGCTCGAGCGCGACATGGGCATGGCGGTCGACCTCGCGGTGATGAACTCGCTGCTGCCGGAGCGCTTCAGCGGCGCGGACGCCGAGGCGATCGCGGGCGTGAACGGCGACCACGGGGTTCCGGCCGTGGCCGCGGCGCTGCGCACGGCGCTCTCGGAGCACCGGCGGGCACGCGCACACCGGACGCAGCTCCGGCGGCTGCGGAGCTCCGTGGACGCGACGGTCGTCACGCTCCCGTACCTGTTCGAGCCGGACCTCGGGCTCGACGAGTGGGAGCGCCTGTCGCGCGACCTGGAGCGGCGGCTGTGAGCGTCGCCGGGCTGCTCGAGGGCCGCCACGTCTGCGTCTGCGCGGGCTCGGGCGGCGTCGGCAAGACCACCACCGCCGCAGCGGTTGCGATGGGGATGGCCGCACGCGGGCTCAAGGTGGCGGTGCTCACGATCGACCCCGCCAAGCGGCTCGCTACGTCGCTCGGCCTCGAGGGGCTGGACAACGAGGAGCGGCGGATCGACCCGTCGGTCTTCGAGGAGCACGGGCTCGAGATGCGCGGCGAGCTGTGGGCGATGCAGCTCGACGCCAAGCGCACGTGGGACGACATGATCGAGCGGCGTGCGCCGGACGCCGCCACGCGCGACGCGATCCTCGGCAACCGGATCTACCAGCAGCTGTCGACGGCCGTCGCCGGCACCACGGAGTACATGGCGATGGAGCGCCTCTACGAGCTGCACGAGGAGCGCCGCTACGACCTGCTCGTGCTCGACACGCCGCCGACGCGCAACGCTTTGGATTTCCTCGACGCTCCGGACCGGCTGTCGAGGTTCATCGACTCGCGCTCGCTCCAGTTCTTCCTGCGGCCCGGGATCTTCGGCGTGAAGGCGTTCGGCCGCGGGACCGGGCTGATGCTGGGGATGCTCAAGCGCGTCACCGGCAGCGACCTGCTGAAGGACCTGTCGGAGTTCTTCGGCGCGTTCGGCGACATGGCGATCGGCATCCGCGAGCGCGCGGGACGCGTG
Organism: Thermoleophilaceae bacterium; assembly: GCA_034664365.1. Classification (GTDB taxonomy): domain Bacteria; phylum Actinomycetota; class Thermoleophilia; order Solirubrobacterales; family Thermoleophilaceae; genus AC-37. The sequence continues at coordinate 871 of JAXDHW010000202.1, read as the reverse complement.
AACGAGCTGATGGCCGACCCCGCCACTGCGTTCCTCCTGATCACCTCGCCGCGCCGCGACGCGATCGACGAGGCGATCTTCTTCCGGCGTCGTCTGCGCGACTCGGGGATGCCGTTCGGCGCGGCCGTGGTCAACCGCGTACACGAGGGAGTGCACGAGACGGCGAACGGCGAGGACGTGGTGGACGACCTGGTGGCGCTGCTCGGCGCGAAGCTCGGCCGCCGCGTGGCGAGCAACTTCGACGACTACCGCAGGATCGGCGAGCGCGACCGCTCGAACGTGGAGCGGCTTCGGGACGAGCTCCGCGGCGACCCGCTGATCCAGGTCCCGCTGCTCGACGACGACGTGCACGACCTGACCGGCCTGGCGGCCGTGGCGGAGCACCTGTTCGCGGAGGAGGCGGTCGCCGTCTAGATCGGGGCGGAGTAGCTCGCCGGATCGTCGTCGAAGTCCCAGTCGGCCGACGCGGTAACGCCCGACTCCAGCTCCTGCTCGTCTGTTAAGGGGACTGTCCCCTTAACGTCCGATTCGGCTCCAGCGCTGGCCTCGTGGGCGAAGGGCATTGTTAAGGGGACTGTCCCCTCCGCCTCAGCGGCCGGCTCCTCCACGGGCAGCGGCTCGTCGGCGATCGTCGGCTCTCCGTACACCTCGATCTCGACCCTGTCCTCGAAGCGGGGCGGGTCTGCCTCGCGGAACGTGCGCGGGCCGGGCAGGGCGGCCACCGCCCACGCGGCTGAGCGTGGGTCCGCGGCCGTGCCCGGGCCGTCGGGCAATCGGCTGGCGGCGTTGATCGCTGGATGGTCGCGTTCCTGTTCCAAGTCCAGTTCGGGTTCCGCTTCCGGCTCGTAGTCGAGCGCCTCCTGCGGCTCCT
>JAXDHW010000187.1:0-3735 GCA_034664365.1 Thermoleophilaceae bacterium | reverse complement strand
TGAGGCCAGTCATCTATGCGACCCGTGCCGACGCATCGAGGCTCAGGTACCCGGGATACGCGATCGGCTCCGTGTAGCGCGCCACCGCCGCGATCATCGCGGCGTTGTCGGTGCACAGGTCGCGCGGCGGGATCCAGACCTCGACCTCGAGCTCCTCCGCCAGCTCCCCAATGCGAGCGCGCAGCTCCGAGTTGGCCGCCACGCCGCCCCCGATCGCCAGCCGGTCGAGCCGCTCGCGCTCGAGCGCCGCGCGCACCCGCGCGATCAGCGAGTCGACCACCGCGGCCTGGTAGGACGCGGCCAGGTCGGCGCGCCGGCGGGTGGTCTCCTCCGCGCCGAGGTCGCGGACGCGGTAGAGCAGCGCGGTCTTGAGGCCGCTGAAGCTGAAGTCGAGGCCGTCGCCGGGTAGCGAGCGTGGGAACGCGAATGCCTCGCGGTCGCCCTCATGCGCGAGGCGGTCGAGCTCGGGCCCACCGGGGTAGCCGAGCCCGAGGAGCCGCGCCCCCTTGTCGAAGGCCTCGCCCGCCGCGTCGTCGAGCGTCCGGCCGAGGACCTCGTAGTCGGGCGGCTCCTCGACGCGAGCGAGGAAGGTGTGGCCGCCGCTGGCCACCAAACACAGGTACGGCGGCTCGACCGGGTGGTCGCCGAGCGTGCTCGCCAGCACGTGCCCCGCCAGGTGGTCGACCGGCGCGAGCGGGAGCCCGCGCGCGGCGGCGAGCGCCTTGGCGCTCGAGAGGCCCACGAGCAGCGCCCCGATCAGGCCGGGCCCGCGGGTGACCGCCACCGTGTCGACGTCGTCGAGCGTCGCGCCCCCGCGTTCGAGTGCGTCCGCCACCACAGCGTCGACCAGCTCGAGGTGGCGGCGCGAGGCGATCTCCGGGACCACGCCGCCGTAGCGCGCGTGCAGGAGCCCCTGTGAGGCCACGACGTTGGAGCGCACGGCCCCGTCGCGGGTCACCAGGGCGGCGCAGGTGTCGTCGCAGCTGGTCTCGACGCCGAGGATCACGCGGGCGCGCCGGCGGCCTCGTCGGCCTCGGCGCGGTCGGCCGCGACCGTGCGCCACATGATGAGCGCGTCCTCCTTGTTGTCGTGGTAGTAGCCACGACGGAGGCCGGCGGAGTGGAAGCCGAAGCGCTCGTAGAGGGCGATCGCCGGCTCGTTGGAGAGACGCACCTCGAGCGTGTACTGGACCCCCGGCCGGTCGGCGCGCTCGAACAGCCGCTCGAGCAGGGCGGTGGCGATCCCGTCGCGCCGCAGCCGCTCGTCGACGGCGACGTTCATCAGGTGCCACACGGTGTCGTAGCGCGAGCACACGAGGTAGCCCACGATCCGGTCGTCGCGCAGGGCGGCGAGGCAGATCCCCGACGGCTTCGACAGCTCGAGCACGAACATCGCGAGCGACCAGGGCGTGGGGAACGCGCGCCGCTCGATCGCGATCACCTGCGGCAGGTCCGCGTACGCGAGGCGCCTGATCTGGAGCGTGTAGTTCACGAGGGTCGGGGCTGGGCGTCTGGGAGTCGTAGGTACGTCGGTAACACCGCGTCGGGGGCGACGGGCTCGGTTCCGGCGCCCAGCCGGCATACGTACAGTGCGCGCACCACGTGAGCCTGCGATTCGTCGTGCGCGACCCGCACGCCTGCGGCCTCCAACAGCCCGCGAAATCGTAGCGAGCCGTCCCCTGCGGCAAGCGGGTCGAGGCCGCTTTCCCGCACGCGCTCGACCACCTCCTCGGGCGTGGCGACGAACGGCTCGACCGCGGTGCTGCCGCCGGCCAGGTGGAGCGCGCCGAAGAGCTCGCCGCGGCGGGCGTCGATCAGCGGCAGCCGGGCGTCCGCGTCGATTCCCTCGGCCAGCGCCGCGAGCGACGACACGGGCCGCAGCTCGAGGTCGTGCGCGTGGGCGAGCGCCCGCGCCGTGGCGATCCCCACGCGCAGCCCCGTGAACGCGCCGGGGCCCGTCCCGACCGCGATCGCGTCGATGTCCGCGAACGTGAGCCCGGCGCGGTCGAGCACCTCCGCGGCTCGCGCGAGCAGGTCGCGCGAGTGCGCCGGCGGCGCCGCGAGCTCCTCGACGCTCGGGATCGCCTCGAACGCCACATCGTCATCGCGCAGGACGCAGGCCGCGCTCGCCGCCGTGGAGGTGTCGAGGCCGAGCAGGTTCATCCCTCGACCCGGATCGTGCGGCGATCGCCGCCCGCGTGCTCGATCGTCACCCGAGCGGCCACGTTCTCGATCGCGTCGGCGGCCGCGCCCGGCCATTCGACGAAGGCGATCCGGTCGGCGGTGATGTAGTCGTCGAGGAGCGCGGGGTCCTCGCCGGCCAGGCTCGGCAGGCGGTACAGGTCGAGGTGCGCGATCTCGCACGCGGCGCCGCCGTAGAGGTGCCCGATCTCGAACGTCGGGCTGGTGATCGCGCCCTCCACCCCGAGTGCGCGGCAGGCGCCGCGGACGAACGTGGTCTTGCCCGCGCCGAGCTCGCCGCTCACGACCACCACGTCGCCCGGTCGCAGACGCGCGGCAAGCCTGGCGCCGGCACGCTCGGTTTCGTTGGCTGACGTGGTTTCTTCACGCATGCTGCGGGGGAGGCATAACTTGTCCACTGGCGGTACGAGGGGCAAATGGTTACTGTGCGGAGCTCGTGACGAGCCTTTCGCTTGAGACGAGGGAAGAGGGGGATTCGGTAAAGATCGCCGTCTCGGGCGAGCTGGACCTCTCCAGTGCGCTCACGTTCGACGAGGAGATGCGGCGCGCCGAGGAGCGCTGTCCGGAGACCCTCGTGCTCGACCTTCGCCGCCTCCGTTTCATGGACTCCACCGGCCTGCGGCTGATCATGAGCGCCCAGGCGCGCTCGCGGACGCGCGGCAGGCGCTTCGCGGTCGTGCTCGGGAGCGACCCGGTCAAGCGGCTCTTCCGGCTGGCGGGCGTCAACCGCCGGCTCGAGATCGTGGAGCACCCCAGCGCGGTGCTCGGCCCGCCGCCCGCGACGACCGCCTAACCGAGCAGGTCGAGCTGCGCAGGCTCAGCCGGCTCCGTCGGGGCCGGCGCGCCGACGGCCACCGGCGCGGGCGGCTCCTCCACGGCCGGACGAGCCTGCTCGATCAGCGCCGGGATGCGTGAGAAGTCCTCGCGCAGCCGCTCCAGCACCGACGGCGTGCGGAGCGCGGCCGCCGGGTGAAACAGCGGGTAGAGGATCACCGGCAGACCGGCGACCACGCGCTCCTGCGGCCGCCCGCAGCAGCGGGTGATGCCCACCGGTGAGCCGCTCAGCAGCTTGGTGGCGAAGTTGCCGAGCGTGCAGATCACGCGCGGCTCGATCAGCTGGATCTGGCGCTCGAGGTAGGGCCGGCAGGCCTCGATCTCCTCCGGCTGCGGATCGCGGTTGCCGGGCGGCCGCGACTTGAGGACGTTGGCGATGAAGGCGTCCTGCCGGCGGTCCATGCCGATCTCGGCGAGCAGCTGGTCGAGCAGCTTGCCGGCGCGCCCCACGAACGGCTTGCCCTGTCGGTCCTCCTCGGCCCCGGGCGCCTCGCCTACGAACATCAGGTCGGCGTCGGCGTTGCCCATCCCGAAGACCGCGTTGGTGCGCGTCGCGCCGAGCGGGCAGGCGTGGCAATCGCGGACCTGGTGGTAGAGCTCGATCAGTTGCTCGCGGCGCTCCGCCGCTGTGAGATCGCTCACGGGTGGGACTCTAAGGCGCGGGTCGACGGATTGAGGCCCGGCCATCGGGGTATCCTTC
>JAXDHW010000135.1:0-7987 GCA_034664365.1 Thermoleophilaceae bacterium | reverse complement strand
CGCTGGACGAGCTGCTCGAGCTCGACGCGCGCCGGCGCGAGCTGCTTCCGGAGGTCGAGGGGCTGCGCGCCGAGCAGAACCGCGCCGGCCAGGCGATCGCCGACGCCAAGCGCTCGGGCGGCGATGCCTCCGAGGCGATCCGCGAGATGCAGGGAGTGGCGTCGCGCGTGAAGGAGCTGCAGGCCGAGGTGGCGTCCGTCGACGAGCGGATCGATGCCCTGCGCGGGACGATCCCCAACCTTCCGGCGGCCTCGGCGCCCGACGCGGACGAGGTGCTGCGCGAGGTGGGGGAGGCCGGCGCGACCGGCCGCGATCACCTCGAGCTGCTGGCGGGGCTCGTGGACATGGAGGCCGGCGCGCGGCTCTCCGGCTCGCGCTTCGCCTTCCTGCGCGGACCGCTCGTGATGCTCGAGCTGGCGCTCGTCCGCTGGGCGATGGAGCTCCTCGCGGGCGAGGGCTTCGAGCCGGTCATCGCGCCGGTCCTCGTGCGGGAGGAGGCGCTCTTCGGCACCGGTTTCCTCCCGGACACCGAGCAGCAGATCTACGAGCTGCCGAACGACGAGCTGTACCTGTCGGGCACCTCCGAGGTGGCGCTTGCGAGTCTCCACGCGGGGCAGATGCTCGACGCCGGCGACCTGCCGCGCCGCTACGCCGGCTTCTCCTCGTGCTTCCGGCGCGAGGCCGGCGCCGCGGGCAAGGACACGCGCGGGATCTTCCGCGTGCACCAGTTCGACAAGGTCGAGATGTTCTCGTTCGTGGAGCCCGGCGAGTCCGAGGCCGAGCACGAGCGCCTGCTCGACATCGAGGAGCGGATCTACCAAGCCCTCGAGGTCCCCTACCGGGTGGTCAACATCGCGGTATCCGACCTGGGCGCCTCCGCCGCCAAGAAGTACGACATCGAGGCGTGGCTCCCCGGGCAGGGCGCGTATCGCGAGGTCACCTCCGCGTCGAACACGACCGACTACCAGGCGCGCAGGCTCGACGCGCGCTACCGGCCGGCGCCCGACGCGCCGCCGCGGCATGTCCACACGCTCAACGGCACGGCGGTCGCGATCCAGCGCACGATCATCGCGATCACCGAGAACCACCAGCAGGACGACGGCACCGTCCGGGTGCCCGAGGTGCTGCACGCGTTCGGCGCGCCGGCCACGGTTCGCGCGACGCGGCCCGCCGGAAGCTAGCCTCGTCCCAGGAGGGGTGGCAGAGCGGTTGAATGCGACGGCCTTGAAAGCCGTTAGGGGCCGTTAGGTCCCTCGTGGGTTCGAATCCCACCCCCTCCGCTGAAGGCGGGCACCGTCCTGCTCTGGCGTCGCTATCCGACCTCAGGGCAGGACAGCGGACGCGACTGCAGGCGATCCTGCTTAACCCTCGGCTTCGGCTTCCGACTCGAGCACGAAGACCTCCACGGCGAGGTCCGGGTCGATGTGGTTGTCGCTCATGAAGCCGACGACCTTCCGGCCGGTGAGCTCCGTGACCTTCGCGCTCATCTCCACGCGCATCACGTGCTGCCAGCGGCTGCGGATGTTGAGCACCGCAGCCCGCTCACCGGCATCGACCAGGGTCCGCTCCCCCCTGGTGAGGGTGTCCTCCAGCACGACGAACACACCGTTGGATCCGAGTGTCGTCTTGGCCTTGGTCGGGCCCCGTCCGGTCCTCTCGGAGAGCATGTGCACGACCGCCGTCGAGATCGCCGCGCTGAGCTCACCGTCCCTGAGCCTGTCGCGGTCGATCATCGCGCGGCCCGCATCGGAGTGTCCGGAGCATCCGACTGCGCCGCAGGCTCCGGGACGACCGCCACGCTGCGCACGGCGCCGGCCGCCACTCGGTCGACCTCGAACCACACCGACGTCCGCAGTCCGGTCGGCCAGCCCCAGCGATCCGCGAGCTCCTGGACGAGATGGAGGCCACGCCCCGCGTCGTCATCTTCGTGGGCGATCGGTGGCGGGTCGAACCCCTCGCCGTCGTCACTCACCTCGATCCGGAGTGACCTCGGCGTCATGCACGCCAGCAGCTCGATCGTGCCGTTGCTCACCTTCGAGTGCTCGACGCTGTTGGTGACGAGCTCGCTGATGAGCAGCATCGCCTTCTCGTGAACGGAATCGCCAAGCTCGGCGTGGAACCCGTCCAGGGCGCGCCGCGCGCTCTCGACGGACTGCGGGGCGGACGGAAACTCGCGGCACAGCGTCCGCGCTCCGTCGGCGCCGGCGAACTGCTTGACCGCACCGAGCAGGGACGCACCGCACACCGGGCACTCGTCGGCGATCCAAGAGTGGCTGGCCGCGCTGTAGAGGCTGAGGCGGCAGCCCGGGCACTGGAGGTACGGCATTGGACCTGCTCCCTCCCCGCTGCCGTCCAGAATCTGCCGTCCGGCAACGAGTTGTGGTGTGGTCCGGCTCCTCCCTAAGCGAACCGCGAGCTGGTGCACGTGCCAAACGCCCGTGTCCGTCGACGAAGGGTCGGTCACCAACGAGGTTAGCGCGAATGGGGGGCCGTGACGACCTTCTCGGCGGGGCATCGAGGAACGGTGCAATGCTCACGATCTGACCTCCGCGCGCACCAGCGAGCTCGTCGTCGGAGAACCGGCGTGGGAGTCCTCGACGGTGGCGATCCCGCTGTCGTTCGGCGGCACGTCCCGCGTGGTGCACTACTCGTCGCCGGGCCTGGTGCCGGGCAACACGGATCTCACGCTCCCGCTGGCGCTCGTGCCCGCGATGCGCGTCGCGCGCACGCTGCGGCTGCCGGGCCCGCTCTCGCCGCGCCTGCTCGGCGCCGCTCCGCTCATCCAGGAGGTCTTCTCCACCTGGAGCGAGGAGCTCGAGCGCGTGGACGTAGCGGCCGGCGCCTCCTCGCCCGGGCCGCCGGCACCCGGTCGCGGTGTGGCCGCGTTCTTCAGCGGCGGCGTCGACTCGTTCCACACCCTGCTCCGCAACAGCGACCGGATCACGCACCTCGTCTTCGTGCGCGGGTTCGACTTCCACCGGCGGGTGCCCGCCATCCGAGGGCCTGCCACCGCCACGGCGCAGCGGGTCGCGGCCGAGCTCGGCAAGGAGCTCGTGGAGGTCGACACCGACGTCCACGACCTCACCGACCCGATCCTCGCCTGGGAGTACTACCTCGTCGCCGCGATGGCCACGGTGGCGCTGATGCTCGCCGACCGCTTCGAGCGCGTGCTGATCCCGGCCGAGCACACCTACGCCGACCCCGTCCCGTGGGGAAGCCACCCGCTGGTCGACCCGCTCTGGAGCACCGAGGCCGTGGAGATCGTGCACGACGGCGCGACCTCACGCCGGACGGAGAAGGTGGCCGACCTGGCGCGCTCGGAGCTGGCGATGGACGTGCTGCGCGTCTGCTGGCGGAACACCGACGGCGCCTACAACTGCGGGCGCTGCGAGAAGTGCCTCAGGACGATGATCGCGCTCCACGCGGCGGGCGCGCTCGAGCGCTGCGCGACGCTGCCGTCGCGGATCGACCCTCGGGCGGTGGCCGCGATGGAGCTCACGAACGAGAGCGATGTCGCGTTCGCCGCCGACAACCGCCGGGCGCTCGAGCGGAGCGGATCCGATCCGGAGCTGGTCGCGGCGCTGCGCGATGCCGAGCGGCGAGCGGCGGAACGCCTCTCCGAGCGGCGCGCCGTCTGCCCCTAGCGCCATACCATGGGCGCGTAGGTGCGGCAGGCGTCCGACAGGCAGGGGAGACGAGTGCGCGGTGCGATCCGCGCATCGCTCGTCGTCGCCGTGGCGCTGCTCGCGCCCGGCGCCGCCCTCGCGGTCGCCAGCGACTTCGAGCACCCGGCGAGCAGCGAGACGCGCCAGCAGTTCGAGCCGCCGCCCGCCCCGGCCGCCACCAACCCGCAGCGGGGCGACAAGCCAACCGACACCGACTACGACAACGCCGAGCCCGACGGCAACCTCCCGCACACGTCGAACTTCTACGACCAGCGCTTCGACCTCTTCGGCTTCCCGTCGGCGCTCACGCCGCTCGCCGTCTACGCGGACGGCCCGAACCAGACCCGCTGCACGACCGAGGTGCCGCCTGTCGCGCCGCCGTGCCGCCAGATCGCGGGCTTCAACGCCGCCGGCGCGTGGAAGCGCACGCGTGGCCGCCCCGACGTGGTCGTCGCGATCCTCGACACCGGGATCAAGTGGGACCGCGAGTCGCTGCGCACCCAGATCCACCTGAACACCGGTGAGCTCCCGAAGCCACAGCATTCAAACGGCAGCGCGTGCTCGGCCTACGACTGCGACGCGAACGGGGTCGTCAACGTCGACGACTACAGCGACGACCCGCGCGTGACGCACACCGGCCCCGGCAACCCGAAGACCGTCACCGCGGAGGACCTGATCAAGCGCTTCAGTGACTCGACGGACGCCGACGGCAACGGCTTCGTGGACGACGTCGCCGGCTGGGACTTCTTCGACGACGACAACGACCCGCTCGACCAGTCGTCGTACTTCGCGGCCGGCAACCACGGCTCGGGCCGGGCGAGCGACGCGGCCGAGCGGACGGGCGACGGGCAGGGCTCGCTCGGCACCTGCCCGCACTGCCAGCTGATGCCGATCCGCACCTGGGACACGTTCGTGTCGGACGGCAACACGTTCGGCCAGGGGATCATCTACGCCGCCGACAACGGCGCGAAGGTGATCGAGGGCGCGAACGGCAGCCTCGACCACACCGCGTTCGCCGAGCACGCCTCCGCGTACGCGTACTCGAAGGGCGTCGTCCAGACGTTCTCGGGCGACGACCTGAACACGGCCAACCACAACTACCCGGCGAACTACGGCCACGCGATGCTGATCGAGGGCACAGTCCCGGACACGGTCGGACTCGGCGAGCCCTGCGGCCTCCCAAGCCAGATCCCCCAGCAGGCGAGGGACTTCTTCGCCCCGTTCTTCGACCCGATCTGCGCCCAGTACGACGCCTCGAACGTGCCCGCGGGCACCGACGCGCCGCCGGAGACGTTCTTCCGCGGCGCGAACACCACTCAGTTCGGCGGCAAGAGCTCGATCTCGATGGAGGGCCCCACCGGGTCGATCAACACCGGCAAGGCGGCCGGCGCCGCCGGCCTCGTCGTCAGCTCCGCGCTCGACAGCGGGATCGCGCTGCGACCCGACGAGACCCGCGCGATCCTCGAGCAGACGGCCGAGGACGTGACGCCGGGGAACACCAGCGGCGTCGGCACACCCGACCCCGCGCAGGCCGGCTGGGACTCGCACTTCGGCTGGGGAAGGACGAACCTCGGCGCCGCGGTCTCGGCGGCCGCGAGCACGGCCACGGTCCCCGACGAGGCTGCCATCGACTCGCCCGACTGGTACACGCCGGTGAGGGGCAAGACGCTGCCGGTGACCGGCCGCGTGGATGCGCGCTTCAGCCCCGCCCACAAGCTTCACTACCACCTCGAGTGGGGACCGGGCCAGGCACCGGCGGACAGTGCCTGGAAGCCGATCGCGGACGCCACGGTCAACGGCCCGGTCACGCAGCTCGGCACCGTCGACCTCGACAAGGTCCGCACCGCGCTGGCGAGCTTCAACGTGCCGCTCGACCCGGCCGGGCCGACGTTCTCGCCCACCTCGCCGAGCCCGTTCCAGAACGAGTTCACCGTTCGCCTGACCGTCACCGATCCGGCCAACGGCAACCGGGTCAAGGGCGTCGACCGCCGGATCTTCAACGCGATCGTCGATCCGGAGCTCCGCACGACCGCCGGCTACCCCAAGCGCCTGGGCTCGGGCGGCGAGGCGCAGCTCCGCTACGCCGACCTCAACGGCGACAACGTGCCCGAGCTGATCGCGCCCGTCGAGGACGGCACGATCCACGCCTACGAGCCGGACGGGAGCGAGCTTCCGGGGTGGCCGGTGCACACCCAGATCCAGTGGACCGCGACCGCCCACCTCGGCGCGCCTGGCATGAAGGCCGTGGCCGGCGACCACCCGCCGCGCGAGGCGCCCCGCGGCCCGGCCATCGCGGATCTCAACGGCGACGGCGAGCCCGAGGTGATCACGGTCGCAGGCATCCACGTCTACGTCTGGGAGCCGGACGGGACGCCCCGCAAGGGGTTCCCGGTGTCCTCGAACCGGGACTTCTGCGGCTCGGCGCTCGAGAAGCAGGAGAACCTTCACCCCAAGTGCGGCTTCGTCGCGAGCCCCGCGATCGCCCACCTCGAGGGCAGGGACGGACCGCCGAGCATCGTGATCCCGTCGCTCGACGGGCACGTGTACGCGCTACGACCGGACGGCTCGAACGTGCCGCACTTCCCGCGGCTGCTCCAGGATTCGAACATGGCGCCCGACAAGCGCCAGCTCGCCGAGTCGATCAACGGCGCCGCGGTCGTCGACCTCAACAACGACGGCTTCGACGACCTCATCGCGGCGACGAACGAGGCCTACGACGTCGGGAATCCGAGCCCCAACGACCAGGACGTGAGCTTCGGCGGCCTGCTCGGCAACGCGGGCCAGTCGACGCGCGTCTACGCGGTCAACGGCAAGACCGGCGCATACATGCCGGGCTGGCCGATCAAAATCGCGGGGATCATCGAGAACGTCCTCCCGTTCATCGGTCCGGGGCACGACCCGGCGGTCGTCGACCTCGGTGGCCCCAAGGTGTTCGCGTCGGCCACCAGCGGCGCGCTGTCGAGCTACAACCCCAACGGCAAGCTCAACACCACGATGCGGCAGGAGGCATACGGCCCGGCATCGAACGCCGTCGACAAGACGCCGGCCCTCAACCTGTTCGAGTCGGCGGCGATCGGAAAGCTCAGCGCCACCTCCCAGACCCCGGACGTGGTCAAGTACGAGATCTCCGCGGGCGCCGCCGCCGACCTGCTCCTGGTCGGCCAGAACGCGCCGTACAACCACCTGATCGGCGCGTGGAGCGCGTCCACCGGCGAGCCCAAGCCCGCGTTCCCGACGATCACCGACGACTTCCAGTTCGTGTCGAGCTCACTGGTGGCGAAGGTCGCCAAGGGCGGCTCCACCAACCAGGTGCTCGCGGGCAATGGCCTCGGGATGATCCATGCCTACGACGGGGCGACCGGCCAGGACGTCGCGCACTTCCCCAAGTCCACCGGCGGCTGGGTCATCGCCCCGCCGGCGCTCGCCGACGACGGCACCCGGATGGCCGCGATCACGCGCGAGGGCTACCTCTACGAGTGGAACGTGCCCACCGAGCCATGCCAGACCGAGTGGCCCACCTACCGCCACGACAACCAGAACACCGGCAACTACAACGCCGACGGCACCGCCCCGGGCACGCCCACCGGCGTCTCGCTCAGGTCGCTCGGCGGTGGCCGCTACCACCTCAACTTCACCTCGCCCGGCGACGACCGCCTGTGCGGCAAGGCCGCCCGCTACCGCACGCTGGTCGACGGCAGGCAGATGGACCTCGGGCTCGGCACGCCGGTCGCCGGCGGCAAGACGGTCTCCAAGGACATCCGCCTCCCGTCGGGCGCCGGCGCTCTTTCGATCCAGGCGGTGGATGACGGCAAGCCCGGCGACGGTCCGAAGGACGACGTGAACCCCGGCAACGTTGGCCGGGCCGCGCTCGTGTCGGTCCCAGGGGCGCACGTGCCAAAGCCGCCGTGCAAGGGCGTGGTACCGAGGTCCGACATCAAGAAGAACGCGATCAACCTGTCCCACGGGCGGATCCGGCTCTACGGCCACGCCGTGGGCGCGAAGTGCGTGAAGGGCAGGTCGGTGCGCGCCCGCGTGCGCAGCGTCCAGGTGAGCGTCGCCCGCGTGAGCAGGGGCAGGTGCCGCTTCATGGGCAACCACGGCAAGCTCGGCAAGCGGCGGCAGTGCGCGCGGCGCCGCTACCTCACCGCGCACCTCACGAGCGGCGTGGGGAGGCGGGGGCGCACCCGCTGGTCGCTCAAGCGCTACGTGCACCTGCCGAGCGGCAGGTACCTGATGGCATCGCGGGCGCTCGGCGCGCCGGGCCTGGTGGAGCGCGTCTCGCGCTCGTCGAACTCGGCGAGCGCCACGCTTCGCTGATCGCC
>JAXDHW010000009.1:0-2558 GCA_034664365.1 Thermoleophilaceae bacterium | reverse complement strand
TCGTCAAGCGCGTCGACTCGGCGGAGGACGTCGTGAGGATCGGGATGGTCGGCAAGTACACGCAGCTCTCCGACGCATACCTGTCCGTCAACGAGGCGCTCGGCCACGGCGGGTTCCACAACGACGCGCGCGTCGAGATCCGCTGGGTCGATGCCGAGGGACTCGACGACGAGGACGCCGCGCGCGAGCTCGGCGAGTGCGACGGGATCCTCATCCCCGGCGGCTTCGGCGTGCGCGGGGTGGAGGGCAAGATCCGCGCGGCCCGCTTCGCCCGCGAGCAGGGCGTGCCGTACCTCGGCATCTGCCTCGGCATGCAGATCGCGGTGTCCGAGTTCGCCCGCCACGTCGTCGGGATGGACGGCGCCAACTCCACCGAGTTCGACCCCGAGACCCCGTTCCCCGTGATCGACCTCCTGCCGGAGCAGAAGGAGGTGCGCGACATGGGCGGCACGATGCGGCTCGGCGCCGACCCGGTCAAGCTGCACGCCGGCACGCGGGCGCGCGAGATCTACGGTGAGCCCGTGATCTACGAGCGCCACCGCCACCGCTACGAGGTCAACAACCACCTTCGCAAGCGCCTCGAGGCGGCCGGGCTCGTCTGCTCGGGCACGTCACCGGACGACCGGCTCGTGGAGCTGGTCGAGCTGCCCGACCACCCGTTCTTCGTGGCGGCGCAGTTCCACCCGGAGTTCAAGTCGCGGCCGCTCCGCCCGCAGCCGCTGTTCCGCGAGTTCGTCAAGGCGGCGGCCGAGCGCGCACGGGCGCGCGACGGCGAGGCCGCGGACGCCGCAGCGGAGGGCGTGCCCGCCGGCGAAACCGCGGATGCGGGCGGCGGAGCCTCGGACGGCGACGAGGCGACCGTCGAGCGCGCGGGGCGCCGCTTCAGTTCTTGACGGCGGCCGTCGCGCCGCGCGCATCCGCGGCGGAGCGCAGGAACGTGCGCGACGACTTCGTGCGGCTGTGTGAGATCGAGAGCCCCTCGGGGCACGAGCGACCGGTCGCCGACGCGCTGATCGCCGAGCTGCGCGCCGCCGGTCTCGACCCGGTCGAGGACGGCAGTGCGACCGAGACCGGCGCCGACGCGGGCAACGTCGTGGCCCGGATCGAGGGCCCGCCCGGCGCCCGCACGATCATGCTCTGCGCGCACATGGACACCGTGCCACTCGACGGGCCGGTCGACGTGGTGGAGCACGACGGCGTCCTGACCAACCGCCACGACGCGATCGTCGGGGCCGACAACAAGGCCGCGGTGGCGGCGATCCTCGGCGCGGCGCGGCGGTTCGCGGCCGACCCGCCGCCCGTCGGGGTCGAGCTCGTCTTCACGACCTGCGAGGAGCCCGGGCTGCGCGGCGCCAAGGCGTTCGACCGTGGCTCGCTCGCCAGCGAGTTCGGCTTTGTCTTCGACCACGCGTCGCCGATCGGGGAGCTGGTCGTGGCGGCGCCGAGCTACTTCCTGATCGAGGGGCGCTTCCAGGGCAAGGCGGCTCACGCGGGTCTCCGGCCCGAGGATGGCCGCAACGCGATCATGGCCGCCGCGTCGGCGCTCGCCAAGCTCACCCTCGGCCGGATCGACGACGGGACCACCGCCAACGTCGGCCGCATCGAAGGGGGAACCGCCGCCAACGTGGTGGCCGAGCGCTGCCGCGTGGAGCTCGAGGCGCGGAGCCTCGACCACGAGCGCGCCGCCGAGCTGGCGAGCGAGATCGTGGACGCGCTGACCGAGGGCGCGAGCGACGGCGAGTGCGATGTCGAGCTGGCGGTCCAGGAGCAGCTGCGGGCGTACCGGCTGCCGCGCTCGTCGCCGGTGGTCCAGGTGGCCACGGACGCGCTCGCCGGCGTCGGCGTCGAGGCCACCTGCATCGCCACCGGCGGTGGCAGCGACGCGCACGCGTTTCAGGCGCGCGGCCTCCCGTGCGTCAACGTCGCCAACGGCACGGAGCGCAACCACCAGCCCGACGAGCGCGTCTCCGTGCGGGCGCTCGAGACGATGCTGGACGTGACGCTCGGCATCGTCGCCCGCAGCGCGTGAGCCGCCTGGCGCTCCGGCGCGGCCTCGTCGTGACGATCGACCGGCGCGGCACGGACACCGAGCTCACCGTCGACGTGGACGGCGTCCGCCGCCCCGCCGTGGCCTACGAGGACCTCACCGGACCTGTGGAGGTGGGCGACGAGGTGGTGGTCAACATCGCGGCGCGCGACCTCGGACTCGGCAGCGGCGGCTTCGACCTGGTGCACGCCAACCTGAGCCGCGGCCTCGCCGGGAACGGAATCCCGGACGCGCACGTGATGAAGCTCAACTACACGTCGCTCCAGCACGCGGTGGAGCCCGTCGAGGAGCGGGCGGGGGAGCTCGAGCTGCCGCTCGACCGCGCGGTCGCCGTGATCTCGCTCCACGCGCAGCTCCCCTGCGTGGCCTGGGCGGTGGCCGAGCGGCGGCCGGGTACGCGACTCGGCTACGTGCAGACGGCCGGCGGTGCGCTCCCGGGCGCGCTGTCGCGGGTGGTCCGCACGCTGCGCGAGCGCGGACTGCTCGCCGGTCACGTCACCGCAGGCCCGGC
>JAXDHW010000354.1:0-5799 GCA_034664365.1 Thermoleophilaceae bacterium | reverse complement strand
TGCGTGCGGGTCTCGAACATGTCCCGCATCGGTATCTCGGGCCGCTTGCGGATCGGCATGGCCGTAAGGCATATCAACTAGCCTGAAAACCGTGAGGCCAGTCGTCGGGGGGATGGTGATCGCGCTCTCACTCGCGCTCGCGCCGATCGCGGGCGCACGGGACCTCGAGTTCCTCCATGTCGGCACGCCGAACCCGACCACGGGCCTCCCGCGCGTCCTCGACTCCCACGGCCGCGAGGTGCTGCTCAAGGGCGTGAACGTGGACGGCCTCGTCGACTACTGGGACGCGGACGAGAAGAACCCGCCGCCGCCCGAGAAGCTCCGTCCGCCGTACTCGAGCGATCGGCGCCTGTACGCGCACGGGAGGTGCCCGGCGGACAACCCCCGCGTGGAGGGCGTGGTCACGTGCCGCTTCGACTTCCGCCAGATGCGGCCGCTCGGCTACAACGTCGTCCGGCTCAACCTGTCGTGGAGCCTGCTGGAGCCGCAACCGGGGAGGATCAGCCGCCAGTACGTCGACCGGATCGCGCAGGTGGTGCACTGGGCCAGGCGGCGCGGCATCTACATCGTGCTCGACATGCACCAGGACGCGTGGAGCAAGTTCGTCTACACGCGCGACGAGCCGTGCGCGGGCGAGTTCAAGCCGATCCGCGGCTACGACGGAGCGCCGCTCTGGGCGAGCAAGTACAGCTCGCCGGCCTGTGCCCTCAACGGGGTTCGCGAGCTGGACCCGGCGGTGGCCGAGACGTTCCAGAAGTTCTGGCTGAACAGCGCCGGGCCCGACGGCGCCGGCCTCCAGGACCACTTCACGAGCGTGCTGCTCGCGCTCGCCCGGCGCTTCCACGGCAACCGAGCGGTGGCCGGCTACGAGCTGATGAACGAGCCCCAGCCCGGCTTCAACGCCGCGCCGGGCGAGTCCGACGCCACCGAGCTCTTCCCGTACTGGGGACGCGCCGTGGACGAGGTGGTCGCCAAGGTCCGGGGCTTCCGCCAGCTCTTCTTCGTCGAGCCGAACGTGGAGCGCAACGTGAGCGACTCGCGCGAGGCGCCGCCGGCGCCGTGGTCCACCTACAGCGGCTACCCGCACGTGGTGTACGCGCCGCACGTCTACACCGGCGTGTTCACCGCGGACCAGGAGGTCGCGTCGCAGCGCTTCCAGCCGATGGACCAGGGCTACGCCGCCGTGATGGACGACGCCAAGGCGCTCGGGCTGCCGCTCTGGGTAGGCGAGTTCGGCAACAACCCGAGCGACGACAAGACCCTGCTGCGGCAGCACTACTCGCTGCAGGACCAGAACCTGATCGGCGGCGCGCTGTGGCTGTGGAAGGAGAACGCCAACGACATCGACCCGACGTTCTTCTGGGGCGTGTACGGACCGCCGTTCGGGAAGGGCAAGCCGTCGCCGAAGCGGATCCTGCTCACCTCGCGCGTCACGCCGCTGGCGACGGCGGGGACGCTCGAGGCGGTCAGGTACTCGCCGGGCGCGCGCTCGTTCGAGATCCGTGGGACGTCGAAGCGCGTGCCGTGCGGCCCGCGCAAGCGCGCGACGGTGATCTTCGTCCCGCACCGGGTGCGGCGGATCCGCGCCAGCGGCGCCCGTCTGAGGATCGTCCGGCGCGGCCGTGCACGCGAGGTCTACGCCTTCCCGAACGGGGGCGGCTACCGCATCTCGTCGAGACCCGGTAGAAAGCACCTATGCCCGAAGAAATAATCCCAGGCCTGCTGCATTGGACGGCCCCCCATCCGAACATCGGATTCGACGTGAGCTCGCATTTCGTGATCGGCTCGCGCACGTTGATCGACCCGCTCTTGCCGGACGGCGGCATCGAGCTCGGGGCCGAGCCGGAACGGATCGTCCTCTCCACGCGGCACCACAGGCGCTCGATCGAGGAGTTCGACTGCCCGATCTTCTGCCACGAGTCCGGCCTGCACGAGTTCGAGAAGGGACCGGCGGTGCAGGGGTTCGCGTGGGGCGACCAGCTGGCCCCTGACGTGAAGGCGCTCGAGGTCGACGCCATCTCACCTGACGAGACCGGGCTGCTCATCGACGCGGGCGGCGGCGCGCTCCTGCTCGCCGACGCCGCCATGCACTATGTCGACGAGGTCCACTTCGTGCCCGACCAGTACATGGTCGACGAGGGCGACGACCCCGAGCCGGTGAAGCTCGCGATCCGCGAGGCGCTCTCCAAGCTGCTCGACCTGGAGTTCGACGCGCTGCTGTTCGCGCACGGGAGCCCGATCCCGACCGGCGGGAAGGAGGCGCTACGGCGCTTCGTGGAGCAGCCGCCAGAGACGCCGCAGCCGCCGCAGTAGCCGCGCTCGCCGCGGCGGTGGCGGCGCCGGCCACGGGCGCGGCCAAGCTCCCGCCGCTCCCCGCGCATTGGACGCACCGGGTCGAGCTCGGGCTGACCGACCAGCCGGGTGGCGCCAAGGCGCTCCACAAGAGCATCCCGAAGCTGAGGTTCCGCTACCAGTACCTGGCCGGCGGCGTGAACACCGGCGACGGCTGGCGTACCTGGAACGAGAACGGCACGTTCGTGGACCGTTACATCGGCGAGACCGAGAAGAACCACCTGGTCCCCGTCTTCTCGTACTACATGATCCGCCAGTCCCTGCCCGGGAGCGGCGACACCGACGAGCCGCACGCCGTCCTCTCCAACCTGCGCAACCCGTCGACGATGAAGGCGTGGCTCGGCGACATCCGCGCGTTCCTCAAGCACGCGGGCCGCTTCCCGGACACGACGGTCGTGCTCCAGGTCGAGCCCGACATGTGGGGCTACGGCGAGCAGGCCGCGAACGGCGACGACGCGGCCACGGTGCAGGTGAGCCAGGTCGGGAGCCTCGCCGGCCTCGCCCAGCGCGTGGTGAAGCTGCGCGACCAGCTCGCCCCGAACGTGCTGCTCGCCTACCACGCGAGCGGCTGGGGCACCGGCGTGGACATCTCGATCCAGAACCCGTCGCTCTCCGACACGACCAAGCTCGGCCGCAAGGCGGGTCGCTACTACCGCTCGCTCCACGCGCGCTTCGACCTGACCTTCACCGACTGGTCGGACCGCGACGCCGGCTTCAAGCAGGACCAGTACGGCGCCGGGCCGGAGGCGTGGTGGGATGGTGCGGACCGCAAGCGCGCAGTGCGCTTCCTCGATGCCTACTCGCACAGGGCGCGCCAGCGCGTGGCCGTGTGGCAGATCCCGCTCGGCAACACGATGCTCGATGACACCTGGGGCCGCTACCGCGACAACCACGTGCAGTGGCTGCTCGGCAAGCACTCGCGAAAGCACCTGCGCACCCTGGCGAAGGCCGGCGCCGTGGCGTTCCTG
The DNA here is from genome assembly GCA_034664365.1 of Thermoleophilaceae bacterium. Classification (GTDB taxonomy): domain Bacteria; phylum Actinomycetota; class Thermoleophilia; order Solirubrobacterales; family Thermoleophilaceae; genus AC-37. The sequence goes on along the minus strand of JAXDHW010000354.1, from coordinate 2,479 downwards.
TTCGGGGGCGGCGCCGACGGCACCACGAGCGCGGACACCGACGGCGGCTACTTCCGCCGGCGCGCGAACCACTACTACGGCAAGCCGCTCCGCCTGCCGTGACGGCGGTCGTCGGCGATCCGCCTTAGCCCGGCGACGATCGCGCGGCCGCGTGCGACGTCGCCCACCGGCTCGTCGGCTCCCTCGGGGTCGTGGCACGGGTCGTACGGCACGATCCCCACGGTCGAGGGGCAGGCGCGGGCCGTGCCGTAGCGGTACGCCCAGGTGAGGCGGTTGATGAAGTCCTCGGGCACGGCGTCCGCGATCCAGCGGTAGTTGGCCGACTGCTTGGACATCGGGGCGTGCGCCACGTTGCGCTCGTCCATCAGCGGCTCGGGGATGTCCTGGCGCGCGTACGTCGCGTTGTCGGGCTTCGACTGGAACGCCTCCCACATCGGCCGGGCGAGCGTGTCGTACATGTAGGTCGGCTTCATCCCGAGGATCAGCTCCATCGTGCGGATCACCGAGACGTGGTCGTAATGCGTCGAGACCACCGCGCCGTGCTTGGCGTACGGCGAGGCGAGGAAGGTGGTCATCCGGTGGCCCTCCACGTGGTCGGCGCCGTCCTGCGCGTCGTCCTGCACGATGAAGATCGCGGTGTAGGGCCAGATCGGCGAGTGGCTCACCTCGTGCACGAACTGCCCGATCGCCTGGTCGGTGTCGCGCACGAGCGCGTCCGGCGTGCGCGTGCCGGCGCCCGTCCCGGCCGTGTGGTTGTTGGGGAAGAGCAGCTCGTTGAAGCGCGGCACCTGGCACGTGCCGGGATTGCCGGCGGCCGGCCCCTGGCACGACGCGAGCTGCTGCTGGAAGCGCTTGCTGAAGTACTGGAGCCGCGAGACCTGCTTGGTCGGGTCGGGCTTGCCGCACGGCACGCCGGGCACCGGGGCCTGGGGGCACGGGTCGTGGTCGAGGGTCTCGCGCTGCGAGATCGGGTCCCTGTTGATGGCGGCGCTCGACGGGTACTGCGTGATGTACTCGGAGTGCTGCATCACCTGGCCGCGGACCGACTCCTCCTCCGCGTTCGCCTGCGAGTCCGGGAACGCGAGCCCGGCGGCGGCCTCGCCGTAGTTGAAGAAGCTCACGCCCTGGCGGACCATCTGGTCGAACAGGAAGCCCTTCGGCGGCGCGTACACCGGGTAGGGCAGGTCGAACGGGTGGTTGGACGAGAGCGTCGCCCGCACGTCGTACTCGGGCGCGTAGGCGGAGGACGTCCAGATGTGCCCGTCGTCCGAGGTCTCGGAGTCGGAGTACATGTTGTCGAGCGTCGTGAACTGCCGCGCGAGCCGGTGCTCGTTCGGCGTGATCGGGGTGTTGTCGTTGCGCTGGCCGGGGTTCGCGAGGCCGCTGCGGTCGTCATCGTCGTTCACGCCGAAGCGGTCGTACGGACACGGCGACCCGTCCGGGTGCGTGCGCCTGATGCGCCGCTCGCCGTAGATGGCCAGGCACGGGTCGGCGTTGCCGCGGCCGAGGTCGCCGAGGATGATGTCGAACGTCTTGTTCTCGGTGACGACGTAGAAGACGTACTTGATCTTCTGGCTGGCGCCGCCGTTCGGGCCGACGAGCGGCGAGCCGGTCGGGGCGTTCGGCCTGCTGTCGACCGGGACCGGGACCTTCTCGCCGCCGGCGCCCGCCATGACGATCGCGCTGTCGCGCGCGCCCGGATCGGCCGGGAGCGCGATCCGCTGGAGCACGCCCGGGATGTGCGCGGCAACGCCCTCGCCGGCCGCGTACGTGGAGCCCGGGCCGACGCCCTTCGCATCCACGATCGCGAGCCGCCGGTCGTCGGGCGCGGCCAGCACCTGGCGCGGATAGATCCCGGCGGGGATCCGGGCAAGCTCGTCGCCGGGCCTGACCGGGATGACGCGCTTCGTGGCCGCGGCGTGGACACTGCGGGGCTTGCGCGGGCAGCGGGGCAGCTTCCTGTGCTTGGCGCGCGCCGCGTGGAGCCCCTTCCTGTGGTGGCGTCCGCCGCGGCAGGTGCGGTGCATGTCACGCGCGAAGATCTTGCCCCCGCGGACGGGCACCGGCAGCTGGATGTCGTCGCCCGGCAGCACCACGTCGCGGCGCGTCAGCGCGATCGCGCGGACCACATCCTCACCCGTGTCGGTCACGAACAGGGTGCGGCCGTCGCCCGACACCGCGAGGCCGACCGGCTCGCTCCCCAGGCCGCCCGCCGTCCGCCGGACGTCGAAGTGGCGCAGCACCTTGCTCGGATCCGCCGGGTCGAGCTCGAGCACCTGGTCGTCGCTCGACAGCGAGACGAACAGGCGCTTGCCGTTGGGAGAGACCGTCACGCCGTTCGGGTGCGTGCGCTTGCGGTTCACGCCCGACGGGTCGGCGAACTGCGGCGTGACGCGCGTGACCGAGCCGTCGCCGAGGTCGAGCGTGGCCACGGTCCCGTCACCCTCGTCGGTGATGAAGGCGCGCTTGCCGGCGATCG
>JAXDHW010000324.1:0-3272 GCA_034664365.1 Thermoleophilaceae bacterium | reverse complement strand
GGCGTGCTTCCCGGGCTCGCGATCGTGCGGGGTGGGGGGGACGAGGCGGCGGAGGTCTACGCGCGCCGGCTCGAGGCGCTGTGCGAGGACTTGGGTGTGCCGGCGCGTGTGGTCGAGGTCCCGGGGGACGGCTCGACCGCCGACGCGATCGCGCAGGTCGAGCAGCTGAATGCGGACGACGAGGTGGGAGGGATCCTGGTCCAGCTCCCGCTGCCGGCCGGGCTCGACGAGACGGCGGTGATCGCCGCGGTCGACCCCGGCAAGGACGTGGACGGCGTCAACCCGGAGAACGCCGGGCGGCTCTACCTCGGGCTGCCGGCGCTCGCGCCGGCCACGCCCCTGGCGGTGATGGAGTTGCTGCGGCGTCACGACGTTGAGATCGCGGGGCGCCGCGCGGTGGTCGTGGGACGCAGCAACATCACGGGCAAGCCGCTCGCGCTCCTGCTGCTGCGCGAGCACGCCACGGTCACAATCTGCCATTCGCGCACGCGCGATCTCGGTGCGGTGGTGCGCGAGGGCGAGCTGGTGGTCGCGGCCGTCGGGCGGGCGGGGCTCGTGACCGGTGAGATGGTCGCGCCGGGTGCGGTGGTGGTCGACGTCGGCACCAACTGGGTCGACGGCGGATTGGTCGGGGATGTCGCCTACGACGAGGTGGCGGAGGTGGCATCGGCGCTGTCGCCGGTCCCTGGCGGGGTGGGCCCGCTGACCAACCTGATGCTCGTGCGCAACCTGCTGCGCGCCGCCGGCGTGCGTGCGGCGGCTACTCCGGCTCGACGCTGACGCTGAACGTGGCCGAGCGGCTCTCGCCGGGGGCGACGACGTCGAGGCCGTCGCCGCTCACCAGGGCGTTGGTCGGCGCGGTCATCGGCTCGAAGGCCACGACGTCGTCGTTGCCGGGCGCGTAGACGACGGCGTATCGGTAGCCGCCGAGGAACTCGACCGCGATGCGGCGACCGCCGCCCGCCAGGGCGAAGCGCGGCGGGTCGGGCAGGCTGGTGAAGACGTTGTCGTAGGTGCGGTCGCCGAGCGGGCCGGGCTCGACGGCGAACGGCTCGAGCTCGCCGGTGGGGATCAGCCGGTCGTCGACCGCGAGGCGCTCCATCCGCGGCAGCTCCACGTGCCAGTCCTCGCGCGCGACGGCAGGAAGGGTGAAGTACGGGTGGAAGCCGAACGAGAACGGCACGCTGAGCGAGCCCGTGGGCGTGAGCGTCGTGCGGATCGTGAGCAGCGGGCCGCGCAGGATGACGTCGATCTGCAGGTCATGCGGGTAGGGGAATCCCTCGAGGTACTCCGGGTGGGCGCCGAAGTCGAGCCGCGCGGAGAGGCCGGCGAGGGTGTCGTTGGCGTTGGAGCCGAGCAGCTCCCAGTAGGGGGAGGCGCCGAGGAAGCCGTGGATCGGCAGGCCGTGCTCCTCCTTCTTGAGGAGCGGCGAGTCGGGGTCGAGCTGGACGTTGCGGCCCGCGGCCGCGTACTCGTAGCCGTCCAGGCGGTTGGCCCAGGGGTGGAGCAAGGGGATGCCCATGGTCGAGCGCGTGGCCTCGTAGCGCGCGAGCCCGCCGCGCTGGCCGAGCAGCTCGTCGCCCTTGTGCTTGAGCGAGACGCCGATCATGCCGACGCCCGGCACGAACGTGGCCTCGAGATCCGCGTCGTGGGAGATCAGCGTGCGGGCCGGGTATCCCTGGTAGAGAGACTCGACGGTCTCGTGGGGCGGGGCACGAGCGGGATCTTGCCAGGCCGCTCCGCGTCCGGCGAGCCCCCGGAGCGCCAACTAGACTCCGCCGCGCACGCGGGCGTGGTGTAACGGTCGCACAAGAGCCTTCCAAGCTCTCAGTGCCGGTTCGAGTCCGGTCGCCCGCTCTGAGGCGCTACGGTGCCTCCATAGCCACGGGGCGTGGCGCAGTCTGGTAGCGCATTCGGCTGGGGGCCGAAAGGTCGCTGGTTCAAATCCAGTCGCCCCGATTCAACTCGTGGACGCGGCTGCCGCTTGATCGAGAAGGGGTGCCGACGCGGTGAACGCGATGAGTGGCACCCCCGTGAGGAATGCTCCGCGCGCTGCAGCTTGGCTGGGGGCCGGCTCGTGGTTCCGCCGAGCCTGTGCGACAGCATTGCGTTCTTTCCAGGCGTCGGATACGTTGGACATGAGCGACCTTCTTGATGCCACGCCTTCCCCGCCCGCGTCTCACCTACGCCAACGTGGTGGCGACGCTATGCCTCGTGGTTGCGCTCGGCGGTGGGGCATGGGCGGCAAGCGGTGGCTTCGTCGGCGGCAATGGGAAGATCCGCGGCTGCGTCTCGTCGAAGGGGCAGCTCACGGTCCTTAGGACGGGCAAGCACTGCAAGCAGGGCCTGACGGCGATCTCCTGGAACCAGACCGGGCCCGCCGGTAGGAAGGGCGACACGGGGCCGCCGGGGCCGTCCACCGGCGCAGCCGGCGGGGATCTCACCGGCAACTACCCGAACCCGACGATCGCGCCGAATGCCGTGACCGGTTCAAAGGTCGACGAGTCGACCCTTGGCCAGGTGCCCTCGGCGACGACCGCCGGCTCGGCCACGACCGCCGACTCGGCCACGACCGCCGGCACGGCCTCTGACGCGTCGGCACTTGGCGGTTTGGCGCCCGACGAGTACTTCCGCAGCTCGAACGTCAGGCGGGCCGAAGGCGCGCTCGTTCAGATCTCGGCCGGGCAGACTCTCACCACCGACCTGGTGACAATCGGTGGGGCGCAGCTGGTCATGGACTGCCGTTACGACGGCGCCCAGGACAAGCAGAAGATCAGGATCGGGATAGCAAGCACCGGTGCGAACGCACGTGTCAGGTGGGGGTTCGTGACGGGCAACAGCCCGCAGTCGGGCGACATCGCGGTGCCGGCACCACCGACTTCGAGCGTCATGTTCGAACGTGCGGCGGGTTCCGGCGTCGACGAGAAGGGCGCGGGGAACATCATCTATCGCGATGACGCCCAGACGATCACGATTCCCTTCTGGTACAACGTCGGCTACTTCCAGAGCAACTGCGCGTTCTCGGGCACGGCGACCCGCGCGAACTCTTAGCCGTATAACTCGCCGAACACGTCCTCCGCCTCGGTCCAGCGCCGCGGCGGCGCGCGTAGCCCCCGTCGCCGCGATCGAAGTGATCGAGCCGGCCCGTCGGAGGTGACGCGCACTCTGCTCTGGCCTCGTCGAGGAGCTGTCGAAGCGCAGTCGCAGTGGTCGAGGCGTCGCTGGATCGTCCCGCAAGACGTGATGGGAGCCGCGAGATGTTGAAGTAGCAC
>JAXDHW010000161.1:0-2968 GCA_034664365.1 Thermoleophilaceae bacterium | reverse complement strand
GCCGACGTCTTCAACGTCGAGGCCGTGTCGATCGGCACGGAGGTGTTCGTCTACACCCAGGAGGCGCCCAACATCAACGCGCGCCAGTACCACGACAACGGCGCGGGCCAGCTCGCGCTGGCGCAGGGCCCCGTCCCCGTGTCGACCAGCGGCAAGGCGATCCCGAAGGCCATCGTGGACGTGCACGGCGGCTGCCGGATGACGTACGTCGACGACTCGACCTACCCGGACGTGAGGGTGTTCGTCAACTCGTCGGGGGACTGCTTGAACTACGGCGGCGAGGTGCCCGTCGTCACGCAGCCGGGCTCCAACTGGGACCCGGACCTGATCCAGAAGCCGAACGGGCAGTACTACCTGTTCTTCGCGCCCGATCACACGGCAGCAGGCGTGCAGCAGCAGATCGCCCTGACGAAGAGCAACGACTTCGTCACCTGGGAGACGCCGCATGACCTGACGCCGGGCCAGCAGGGCGGAACGCAGTACTGGGACTACTGGCCGGAGGGCTTCGTCCGGGGCAACCAGATCGTCCTCTTCTACACGTCGGAGCGGAGGATCAACCAGGACGGCGCGAGCGCCCCGGTGGGCGTCGGCCACATCTGGACTGACCCGGGCTTCGGCGGGCTCGACCACCAGCCGCCGGAGGGCCGTTAGAGGGAGGCGGGCCGGCGCCCCGTCCGCGGGGTGCCGGCCGCTCGTCACATGGCAATGCGGTAAAACGACCGACATGGGGCGCCGTTCAGCAACCGCCGTTCTCGTCGCGGCCCTCGCCGTGCCGGGCGCCGCGCTCGCCGCGTCGCACTCGCTCTACACGGGCCCGGGGTCGCGGCCGGGGCCGGACCTGCTGTATTCCAAGCCGTTCAAGGCCCCGCAGCTCGCCAACGCCAAGCCGTGGCGCGCCAAGCCGATCCTCGTGTCGGGCGCGGTGGCCTACCGCAAGGGCGAGTTCCTCTACCAGGACTTCCTCTACGACGACCATGGCGCGCGGCTGACCACCGACCCCGCTGACCCGAGCACCGCGGGCAACCTGTTCTCGAAGCCGAACGGGACGTACACGTATCCCACCGACCCGCGCTATGCCAACAACGCGGCGGACCTCGTCGAGCTGCGTGTCAAGCCGCTCCGCAAGTCCACGGCCTTCCGGGTGACGCTCAACACCATGAAGGACCCCTCGCTCCCCGCGTTCTCGATCGCGATCGGCGGGAAGAAGGGCAAGACCTTCGAGTTCCCGAAGGGCGCCAACGTGCGCACCCCGGCGCGGCTGTTCCTGACCGTGCACCCGGCCGGCTCGGGCATGGTGGGCGAGCTCGTGCGTGCGTCGAACGGCAAGGCGGTCAGGGGGCCGGCGCCGAAGGTGCGCGTGCGCAGGAAGCGCCGCCAGGTGGAGGTGCGGATCGCTCACAAGAGCTGGAACCCGCGCCGGAAGACGGTGCGGCTCGCCGCGGGGGTCGGGCTCTGGGACAAGGCCAACAAGCGCTACCTCCTGCCGCAGGGGTCCGCCGGTGCGAGCACGCCCGGCGGCGCGGGCGGTGCCTCCGCCCCGGCCGCCTTCTACAACGTCGCGTTCCGTCGCCACGAGCCGGCCCAGAAGCCGACGGAGGGCGCTGCCGTGATCACGAGCGCGGCCTGGTGGCGCGATCGCGCGCAGGGCACGGCGCTCGCCGCCGGTGACATCTCGCGGTTCGCCGCTCGCGTGAGCTTCCGCAAGCTCGCACGCCACAGGCGGGACGAGCGCGGCGTGCCGAAGACGGGACCGCTCGACCGGATCCTCCCGAGTCACTTCGAGCTCTCCCAGGGCATCGACTTCACGCAGGCGTGCATCTCCGCGCAGTCCACCTGCCCGGGTCAGTACCAGGGTCGCCTCCAGCCGTACGCGATCTACGTGCCGAAGCAGCCGCGCCCCAAGGCCGGCTACGGGATGACGCTCCTCCTGCACTCGCTCTCCGCGATGTACAACCAGTACCTCGGCACCCGCAACCAGTCGCAGATCGGCAGGCGCGGCGGCGGCTCGATCGTGATCACCCCCGAGGCCCGCGGCCCCGACGAGTTCTACGAGAACTACGGCGCGGCCGACGTCTTCGACGTGTGGGCCGACGTGGCCCGCCACTACAGGCTCGACCCGGCCTGGACATCGATCAGCGGTTACTCGATGGGTGGCATCGGCACCTTCAAGCTCGGCGCCCAGTTCCCGGACCTCTTCGCCCGCGCGCAGCCCGTCGTCGGCGACGAGTCGAGCAACGAGGTGCTCGCCTCGTTCCGCAACATCCCGGTGCTGATGTGGAACACGCATGGCGACGAGCTCGTCAACGAGGGGTCGTTCCAGCAGAGCGGCCACACGCTCGACTCCTTCGGCTACCGCTACGAGCTCCACGCGCACCAGCCGTGCGCCAACGCGGCCTGCAGCGCGCTGTTCCCGAATCACCTCGAGCTCGCGGTCAACGATCAGTACGCGCCCGCCGCCGCCTTCCTCGGCACGGCGAAGGTGGACCGCAACCCGGCGCACGTGACCTACGTCGAGGACCCCTCGCGCAACCACGCCAAGCTCGGCGTGAACGGCGACCACGCGTATTGGGTCTCGGCGATCAAGCTCCGCGACGCCTCGACCACGGGCCAGGTGGACGCCTTCTCGCACGCGTTCGGCGTGGGGGACCCCACGCCCTCGTCCACGATCCTCGGTGCCGGCACGCTGACGGGCGGCAACCTCGGTCCGATCCAGTTCACCAAGCAGGCGAAGACGTGGGGTCCGGTGCCCAAGCGGCCGAGCAAGGACGCACTCGACATCGACGCGACGAACGTGGCGGCCGCGACCATCGATCCGGCACGGGCGCGGGTGAGCTGCGGCGCGAAGGTGAAGATCACGAGCGACGGACCGATCAAGGTCACGCTCGCGGGCTGCAACCGCGTGGTGCAGGGCGGCTAGAAGCGGAGCGTGAGCATGCGGCTGCGCCGCCTGGGCGCGCGCCCCGGGTTC
>JAXDHW010000157.1:0-3747 GCA_034664365.1 Thermoleophilaceae bacterium | reverse complement strand
GTCAAGGCCGACATGGAGGAGGCCCGGCCGATGGACCGCCTGATCTGCGGCGACGTGGGCTACGGCAAGACCGAGGTGGCGCTGCGCGCGGCGTTCAAGTCCGCCACCGACGGCAAGCAGGTGATGTTCCTCGCTCCCACCACGGTCCTCGCGCAGCAGCACTACGGCACGTTCACCGAGCGACTGCGCGACTACCCGCTGCGGATCGAGATGGCGTCCCGCTTCCGCTCGGCGAAGGACGTGGGTGCCGCGGTGCGCGACTTCCAGGAGGGCAAGGTGGACATCCTGATCGGCACCCACCGCCTGCTCTCGCGCGACGTGCGGCCGAAGGACCTCGGCCTCCTGATCGTGGACGAGGAGCAGCGCTTCGGCGTGAAGCAGAAGGAGCTCCTGCGCCAGCTGCGGCTGAGGGTCGACGTGCTCTCGCTGTCCGCGACGCCGATCCCGCGCACCCTCCAGATGTCGCTCGCCGGCCTGCGCGACATCTCGGTGATCGAGACCCCGCCCGAGGGCCGCCGCCCGGTCCGCACGTACGTGGGTGAGTACGAGGAGGACCTGGTCAAGCAGGCGATCGAGCGCGAGCTCGCACGCGGCGGGCAGGCGTTCTTCCTGCACAACCGCGTCGACACGATCGACGAGACGGCCGAGCGGATCCGCGCGCTGTGCCCGCGTGCGCGTGTGACGGTGGCGCACGGCCAGATGGCCGAGGGCCAGCTCGAGAAGGTGATGCTCGAGTTCCTGCGCGGCGGCGCCGACGTGCTCGTCTGCACCACGATCGTCGAGGCCGGCCTCGACATCCCCACCGCCAACACGCTGATCGTGGAGCGCGCCGACATGCTCGGGCTGGCCCAGCTCTACCAGATCCGCGGGCGCGTCGGCCGCTCGCGCGAGCGTGCGTACGCGTATCTGTTCTACCCCTCGTCGGCGGCGCTGACCGAGGACGCGGCGGCGCGGCTCTCCACGCTCTCGGACTACACCGAGCTCGGCTCCGGCTTCAAGATCGCGATGCGCGACCTGGAGATCCGCGGCGCCGGCAACCTGCTGGGCGACGAGCAGTCGGGACACGTCGCGGCCATCGGCTTCGAGCTCTACGTGACGATGCTCGACGAGGCCGTGGCGGCTCTGGCCGGCACCGCCGCGGACGAGGCTCCGGAGCCGGTGCGGGTGGACATGCCGGTCGATGCGTACGTGCCCGGCGACTACGTCCCGTACGAGGCGGCGAAGATCGAGATCCACCGGCGCATCTCGGGCGCCCGCGAGATCGCCCAGCTGATCATGCTCCGCGAGGAGCTCGAGGACCGCTTCGGGCCGCTGCCCGAGCCGCTCGAGAACCTGATCAAGCTCCAGGACGCGCGCATCAAGCTCGGCCGCGCCGGCGCCCGCAGCGTGGACTTCCACGGCGGCCGGATGCGCGTCACGCCGATCGAGCTCGACTCGAAGGCGGTCAAGGAGCTGCGCGCCGAGGTGGAGGACGCCGTCTACGAGTCGGGCCGGAGCACGGTGGTGCTCCGGATGCCGGACGACGCGGCCGAGCGCTTCGCCACGCTGGTGCGTGTCGCGGAGATCGTGCTGAAGGTCGCAAGCGCGCCTGAGCAGAACCCGTGAGCGACCCCGCTCGCTTTCGCTACCATCACCGCCTCGCGTCGGCCAGGGAGGGGACCTTGTGTTACCGACGCTCCTCGTGATGAGAAAGATTCGCTTCGTAACCCTCTTCCTTGCCGCGCTCGCGGTCGCGTTGCTCGTGGCCGGCTGCGGTGACGACGTCCCGAAGAACGGGGTCGCCAAGGTCGGCGACCACGTGATCACCAAGGCCGAGTTCAACCACTGGCTCGCCGCGGCCGCCCGTCAGCAGTCGCAGGGCCAGCCGGGCCAGCCGCCATCCGCGGCCGCGGTGCCCGATCCCCCGAACTTCACCAACTGCATCGCCGAGAAGCAGAAGCAGCCCGTGCCGAAGGGCGCGCAGAAGCCGCCGGCCGCCCAGCTCAAGGCGCAGTGCAAGCAGCAGTACGACGGGCTCAAGACGCAGACGATGCAGTTCCTGATCTCGGCGCAGTGGCTACAGCAGGAGGCCGACAAGCGCGGCGTGAAGGCCACGCCGGCGCAGGTCCAGAAGACCTTCGAGGACCAGAAGAAGCAGGCCTTCCCCAAGGAGGCCGACTACCAGAAGTTCCTCAAGACCTCGGGCCGCACCGAGGCCGACCTCCTCTTCCAGGTCAAGCTCTCCGTGCTCACCAACGCCCTCCAGGCCAAGGTCACGGAGAAGGCCGGCAATCCCAGCCAGAAGGACATCGCCGACTACTACAACAAGAACAAGAAGCGCTTCGCCCAGCCCGAGAGCCGCGACCTCCTGGTCGTCCTCACGAAGAACCAGAAGAAGGCTCAGGCGGCGCTCGGCGAGCTCAAGAAGAAGAAGCCGTGGAAGGCGGTCGTGAAGAAGTACTCCGTCGACACGGCCTCGAAGGCGCAGGGCGGCAAGCTGCCCGGCGTCACGAAGGGCACGCAGGAGAAGGCCTTCGACGCGGCGATCTTCAGCGCGCAGAAGGGCCAGATCAAGGGCCCGGTCAAGACGCAGTTCGGCTACTACGTCTTCCAGGTCACCAAGGTCACGCCCGCCTCGCAGCAGACGCTCGCACAGGCCACCGAGACGATCAAGAACCTCCTCAAGTCGCAGGAGCAGCAGAAGGCGCTCAACGACTTCGTCAAGGACTTCCAGAAGAGCAACCGCGACAAGACGGTCTGCGCGAAGGGCTTCACCACCGAGCAGTGCAAGAACGGGCCGAAGCCCAAGACCGCGCCGCAGGGCGGCCAGCAGGCCCCGGGCGGCGCGCCGTCGGGTGGCCCGCCGAGCGCCGGCGGCTCGGCCCCGGCTCCGCAGCAGCAGCAGGTCCCGCCGAGCGGCGCCCCGCAGGGTGCGCCCCCGGGTGCCGGCGGCGCGGCGCCTCCGCAGCAGGTCCCGCCCGGCGGCTAGACGCCGTACGCCGGTGCCGACCGAGCCCGCGGCCGCGCTTCAGCGCCTCGACGACATCACCCGTCGTCTCCGGGTCGAGTGCCCGTGGGACCGCGAGCAGGACGAGCGCTCGATCGTGCCGCACACCGTCGAGGAGGCGTACGAGCTGGCCGACGCCGCGCAGTCGGGCGACGACCGCAAGCTCCTCGACGAGCTCGGCGACGTCCTCTTCCAGGTCCACTTCCTCTCGCTCCTGATGGAGGAGCGCGGCGCCGGCGACCTGGCGGCCGTGGCCGACCACTGCCGCACCAAGCTGATCCGCCGCCATCCGCACGTGTTCGGAGAGGTCGAGGTCGAGGACGCCGCGGAGGTGCTGCGCAACTGGGACGAGATCAAGCGCGGCGAGGAGGGGCGCGGCGGCGAGCTGTTCGCCGACGTCCCCGAGACGCTGCCCGCGCCCCTGTACGCCCGGAAGCTCCTGAGGCGCGCCTCCGCCGGCGGGCGCGACTGGCCGGACGAGGGGGCGTCCGCACGCCTGCGGGCCCAGGCGGAGCGGGTGGCGGGACTCGAGAATGGCGCCGACCGCCACGAGCACTTCGACGCCGTGGGCGACCTTCTGCTGGCTGCGGTCGCCACCGCGCGGAAGCTTCGGGTCGACCCCGAGCTCGCGCTACGGGCGGCCGCCGACCGTTTTCGACGCGACATGGAGGACGAATGAGCGAGATCACGGAGGTCCACGCGCGGCAGGTGCTCGACAGCCGCGGCAACCCCACGGTCGAGGTCGAGCTCACCCTCGCCTC
>JAXDHW010000263.1:0-3144 GCA_034664365.1 Thermoleophilaceae bacterium | reverse complement strand
AGGGCATCCGCGCGATCGCCGCGGGCGACCTCGTGGTGGTGGCCGACGACGAGGATCGTGAGAACGAGGGCGACCTGATCATGGCGGCGGAGAAGGCGACGCCCGAGAAGCTCGCCTTCATGATCCGGCACACCAGCGGGATCATCTGCCAGCCGATGGTGGGCGAGCGGCTCGACGAGCTCGACCTCCCGCAGATGGTCGAGGAGAACACCGAGTCGAAGCGCACGGCGTTCACCGTGTCGGTCGACGCGCGCAACGACACGACGACCGGCGTCTCGGCCGAGGACCGCGCCCGCACCGCGCTCGCGCTGGCCGACCCGGACACCCGCGCGGCCGACTTCCTCAAGCCCGGCCACATCTTCCCGCTGCGCTATCGCGACGGCGGCGTCCTCAAGCGCGCGGGTCACACCGAGGCCGCAGTGGACCTGGTGCGCCTCGCCGGCCTGCGGCCCTCGGGCATCCTCGCCGAGCTCAACAACGACGACGGGACCATGATGCGCATGCCCGAGCTCCAGCGCTTCGCCGCGGAGCACGGCCTGCCGCTGATCAGCGTCGCCGACCTGATCGCGTACCGCTACCGCAACGAGCGGATCGTGGACCGCGTGCGCCAGAGCCGCGTGGCCACCGAGCACGGCGCCTGGACCTACAACCTCTACCGCTCGCCGCTCTACCCCGGCGAGCACCTCGCGCTCGTGCGCGGGGAGATCGACCCCGACGAGCCGGTCCTCACCCGCGTGCACCGCTCCTGCCTCGCGGGCGACGTCTTCCAGAGCAAGCTCTGCACCTGCGGCGCCAAGCTGCGCGCCTCGCTGCGCCGGATCACGCAGGAGGAGAACGGCGTGTTCGTGTACCTGCGCGGGCCGGAGTCGCACGCCTTCGGCGGCCACGAGACCACCGAGGCCCGCGACCTGCCCGACCAGGATCGCGTCTGGCGCGAGCACGGGCTCGGCGCGCAGATCCTCCAGGACCTCGGCGTGAAGCGCATGCGGCTGATGTCGAACACCACCGCGAGCTTCGCCGCGCTGAGCGGCTTCGGCCTCGAGATCGTCGAGCGCGTTCCGCTCGTCACGCCGGTGGTCGACAGCGAGGCCGACGATCCGTCGATCGCCACGCTCCTCGCCGACGGGTAGCCCGCACGCGCGCCGGGCGTAGACTCGCGCGCGGCATGGGGATCCGCGCAGCGATAGTCGCGGGTGAGCGAGTCGGGTTGAGCGCTCCTGAGCGCGAGGAGTTCGTGAGCCGCTGGGAGCAATTCAACGATCCGGTGCTCGCGATGCTGCTCGGCACCCCGACCCTCGCCCTCGGCACCGAAGTGAGGACGATGCCGCCGCTGACCCGCGAGCACCGCGAGGCCCTCTACGAGGAGCACGTGGCGCGGCGGCTCCTGTGCTTCGACGTGCGTCTCGCCGACGGGGACGGCCGCTGCGTGGGGGAGGCCTACCTCGGCGACCTCGGCTGGCCGCGCGCGACGGCCGACCTGCGGGTCGTGATCCTCGACGCGGACGACCGCGGCAAGGGATTCGGCACGGAGGCCGCGCTGCTCCTGTGCGCGTACGCGTTCGACGGCCTCGGGCTCAACCGCGTCTGCACCCGCTTCCCGGTGGAGAACGCCGCGGCCGCGACCGCGGCCGAGCGCGCGGCCCCGGGCGCCGGCGCGCGGCAGGTGGGCGTGGAGCGCGAGGCCGAGTGGGTCTACGGCCGCCACGCGGACGTGGCGGTGTGGGAGGTGCTGCGGAGCGACTTCCCTCCGCACCCCGCGACGGCGGAGCTGCGCACGCCGCCGGCCGAGTTCCAGCCGTAGCCGCGCAAAAGGGCCGCCGGATGCCATCGATAGACTCGCCGCCTCAATGCACGGCTTGGCAACGGAGGTCTGGGAATGCCGCTAGTTCCGATGGTCGTCGAACAGACGTCGCGCGGGGAGCGCTCGTTCGACATCTACTCGCGACTGCTCAACGAGCGGATCATCTTCCTGGGCGACGCCGTCGACGACCAGATCGCGAACCTGATCGTGGCGCAGCTCCTGCACCTCGAGTCGGAGGACCCCGACAAGGACATCTCGCTCTACATCAACTCGCCGGGCGGGCAGATCTACGCGGGGCTCGCGATCTACGACACGATGCAGTTCATCAAGCCCGACGTCACCACGATCTGCTTCGGGATGGCGATGTCGATGGGCTCGCTGCTGCTCACGGGCGGCGCGGCCGGCAAGCGCCTGGCCCTCCCCAACAGCAGGATCCTGATCCACCAGCCGTCGGGTGGCTACCAGGGCCAGTCCGCCGACATCGAGATCCACGCGCAGGAGATCCTCGATCTCCGCCACCGGATGGACGAGATCTACGCCAACCACACGGGTCAGAGCATCGAGAAGGTGCACGACGACATGGATCGCGACCGCTACTTCAAGCCCGACCAGGCCGTGGAGTACGGGCTGATCGACAGGATCATCGAGCACCACTGAGGACCCTCCGCCCGCGCAGGGAGCGGGCCCGGCGCGTCGAAGTTCCCGCCGGAGAAGTGTCTATCGTGAGAATCACTTGAGCGAGCGCGACGACCGGCGCGCTCTCGACGCGCTGCGCCGGCTACCCGACGAGGAACTGGCGGACGTGGCGGCCCGCGGCGACGAGGCTGCCGCACGCGTGCTGCTGGAGCGCTTCGAGGAGCCGCTCTACCGCTACACGGTCGCGCTCGTGCGCGACCCCGACCTCGCGCGCGAGGCCACCTGGAGCGCGCTGTTCGAGGCCGCACGCGCGGTGCGCCTGGGCGAGCACTCCGAGCCGGTCGCCCCGTGGATCTTCCGCGTGGCACAGACCGCCGCCGACGTGGCGGGCGGCCGGCCCAACGGGGCGGAGCACATCGCGCCGGAGGACGACCCGGCGAGGCGCGCCGCCGCCGCGGCCGGCCCCGAGCGCGAGCGGCTCGAGACCCTTCTCGCACGGCTTGACGCGCTCCCTGAGCGCGACCGCGGCTCGCTGCTCCTGCGCGAGCTGGTCGGCCTCGAGTACGTGGGGATCGCCACGGTCACCGGCGCGCGCCCCGCCGCGGCGCGCCAGTCGGTGTTCCGCGCGCGGCAGGCGCTTCAGGGAGACGCCGACCTCCCGACCGAGCACTGCAGCGAGATCCAGGCCGCGATGTCGAAGGCCGAGG
>JAXDHW010000152.1:0-6141 GCA_034664365.1 Thermoleophilaceae bacterium | reverse complement strand
AGGAGGACGCCCTTCGGTATTCGCGCGCCCAGCGCCTGGAACTTCTTGGGGTTCTCGAGGAACTCCTTGATCTCGTGGAGCTCCTCCACGGCCTCGTCGACCCCCGCGACGTCGCGGAACGTGATCTTGGGCGAGTCGACCGACATCCGCTTGGCGCGGGACTTGCCGAAGGACATGACCTTCGATCCCCCGCCCTGCATCTGGTTGATGATGAAGAGCCAGAAGACCAGGAAGATCACGAACGGCAGGACGTAGGTGAGGACGGACAGCCAGCCGCTGCCGCCCTTGCCCTTCACGTCGACGTTGACCTTGTGCGCGAGCAGGGTGTTGGTGAGGCTCTGCTCGGTGTTGTCCGGGTACGCCGTGGTGAACTTGTGCGGCTTGCCCGCCGCGATCGACGTGAAGTCGATCGTGTTGTCCTTCGTGTTGAGGACGGCCGACTTGACCTGCCCGGCGTCGACCTGCTGGACGAACTGGCCGTAGTTGGGAGCCTTGGTGTGGTCGCCCGGGCTGATGAGCTTCTGGGCGAAGAACGCCAGGACAACCACGATCAGAATCGGGAAGGCGGCGCTCTTGAAAAATCTGCTCACGGGGGCCTCGAGTTCGTCAGGGTGGGGGGCTCCCGCCCTGCCTAATTGGGCGTAACGAAAGGAGCCTAGCAGGGGTATTCTGCGGCTCGGACCGCTTTCCGCCTGGCTTTCTCTCGGTTATTCGCGCCAGGTCCTGAAGCCGATCAACGCGAGTCCTCGAGCACCGCGACGTATGGCAGCTGCCGGTAGCGCTCGTCGTGGTCGAGGCCGTAGCCGATCACGAACCGGTTGGGGATCTCGAAGCCCACGTAGCGAATCTCCACGTTCGACTTGCGCCGCTCCGGCTTGGTGAGCAGGGCGCAGACCTCGAGCGAGGCCGGGTCGCGCGCCCGCATCGTCCTCAGCAGGTAGGAAAGCGTCAGCCCGGAATCCACGATGTCCTCGACGATCAGCACGTCGCGGCCCTCGATCGACGCGTCCAGGTCCTTGAGGATGCGGACCACGCCCGAGGAGTCGGTCGAGGACCCGTAGGAGGCGACCGCCATGAAGTCGACCTCGCAGGGCGCCTCCAGTGCGCGCATCAGGTCCGAGAGGAAGAACACGGCGCCCTTCAGGACGCCGACGAGCAGCAGATCGCGGTCGGCGTAGTCGTCCGATATCTGGCGGCCGAGCTCGACGATCCGCGCGGAGAGCTGGTCCTCGGTGACGAGGACCTCGCCGATCGCGGGATCGCTGGTGGCCGGCGCCGTCTCCGTCACGCGCTCGAAATTCTAGGTGGCTAGGTGACCCGCCGCGCCGAGATGCCGACGACCGGACCGTCCCCGGCGCGGAAGCGCTCGGCCACCGCCACGGCCGGAACGCAGGCGATCTCGCCGCCGGCCTCCACCACCGGCCAGCTCGCGCGCTCCACGCGCGGGACCTTGCTGTCGGTGAACAGGTCCTGGAGCGTCTTCGATCCGCCGAGGCCGGCGGGCCGCATGCGGTCGCCCGCCCGCCAGCCGCGGACGACCAGCTCGCGCCCCAGCGCGCCCGCGTCGAGCAGATCCGCGCCCTCCGCGGGCCGCACCTCCACGTCCCATGGACCGAAGCGCACCCGCCCGGGTACCTCGAGCCGCGCGGGCTCGGGCAGGGCGACCTCCGTGTCCAGCTCGAAGCGCAGCACGCCGTACTCCGCCACCGCGCGGACCCCGCCGGGCAGCTGCGCGATCGCGGTCCCGGTCGTGCGCAGGGCGAGCACCCGGTCGGCATCCCGCCGCGAGAGCGGGAGCTCGCGACCCGCGGCCTCCTCCGCCGCGGCCCGCAGGACCAGCCGCGCGAGCGCAACCGGCAGCGTTCCCAGCTCGACGAGCTGAAACGGCGGCGGGCCGACCTCGCGCACGGCCCGGTCGAGCACCTCGGCCTCGTCGCGCAGCAGCTGCACGGTCTCCCCGATCGTCCGCTCCAGCGCCGGATTCAGCTCTCGCAGCGCGGGCAACACCTCGTGCCTCACGCGCGCGCGCGCGAAATGAAGGTCCTCGTTCGAGGGATCGTCGCGCCACTCGAGCCCGCGCGCCTCGCAGTAGGCGCGCGTATCCGCGCGCGTCGCCTCGAGCAGCGGGCGAACGAGCCGGCCGCGGCGCGCGCGCATCCCGAGCAGCGCACGGCGGCCGGGGGACGTGGCGAGGCGGTAGAGCACGGTCTCCGCCTGGTCGGTGGCGGTGTGAGCCGCCGCGTAGTCGCCCTCCGCGTGGCGCTCGGCCAGCTCGTAGCGGCGCCTCCGCGCCTCGGCCTGGAGGTTGCCCGGCGCGTCCCGGTCGAGCCCGATCCGCTCCACGGCCAGGGGGACCCCGAGGCTCTCGCACAGCCGCCGGCACAGCTCGGCGTCCTCCCCGCTGTCCTCCCGCAGACCGTGGTCCACGTGCAGCACACCCACGGGCGCGCCGAGCCGCACGGCCACGTCGAGGAGGCAGACCGAGTCCGCGCCGCCCGAGAGCAGCACGAGCAGCGGCTCGCCGGGACGGATCAGTCCACTCGCGCGAGCGACCGCGAGCGGGCGGTCCGAGTCCGCGGCCACCCCGTCACCCCTCGACGGTGGCCCGGCAGAGCCTGACCGGCTCGTCGAAGCCCTTCAGCTTCACCTGCCCGATGTTCTCGAACCGAAGGTGGTCCTTCTGGCTCATCGCATCCGCCACCGCGCCCGAGATCAAGACCTCGCCGCCGCGCGCGCGGGCCACGACACGCGCCGCCAGGTTCACGTCGCGCCCGTAGTAGTCGCCGTCGCGGTAGAGCGTCACGCCCTGGTGGATGCCGATTCGCGGCGTCGGCCGCTCGCCCCACAGCTGCTGGAACCCCACCGCCCAGTCGGTCAGCTCGGCCGCGTCCTGCCCCACGATCATCACCTCGTCGCCGATCGTCTTGATCACGCGCGCGTCCTCGGGCAGCGTGTCGGTGACCGCGTCGATGAACGACTCGACCACGTCGAGTGCCTCCTCCTCGCCGACCTCCTCGGTGAAGCGCGTCCAGCCCGCGAGGTCTGCGAACGCGATCGCGACCCGCACCCGGCCCAGGTCGATCGACTCGTCGAGGTCGGACTCCATGTGGCCGACCACGTCGCGTTCGACGAACTCGCGCAGGAAGCGCTGGTGGAGGTAGTCCATGAGCGGCGAGCTGAACGGCAGCAGGTCCCCGGCGAGGTTCTCCATCTCCTCCGCCATCTGGAGGCCGGGCACCCCCTCGCGCATCAGCGGCTCGTGCACGTAGATGTGGAAGAGGCGCGTCTCGGCGTCGGCGATCCGCGAGAGCGCTTGGCCGTAGACGCGGATCAGCTGGATGAAGGCAACGAGCGGGAACCCGGCGTCGAGGACCGCGGCGATGTAGCGCATGGCGCGCACGTCCCCCGGCGTCAGGTGCTCGGGCCGCCGTGGGGCGAAGCCCAGCGACGCCCAGATCCGCTCGAGCAGCGCGGGGTCCAGGCCGACCTCGCGCGCCGCATCCTCGAGCGGGATCGTGGCCTCGCCGTCGGGAGCGACGAGGTCCTCGATGAAGCCGTAGGCGAGCCGGCCCTCCTCGCCGGCCCGGCGCACCTCCTCGAGCGTGTGCCCGCGCTCGCGGAGGCGAGCCACGATCCGCGCGTGGGCGACCGCGGAGGGCGTCCAGCCCTCCTCGTCGCCGCGGTGCTCCGGGATCACACCCGTCTTGGCCCAGCGCTTGAGCGTGGCGGGCGTCACCCCGGCTTGCGCCGCGGCCTCCCTGGTACTGAGGAGGCCGTTCTCGCTCACGGGACCAACGCTACCCGCCCGCGAACGATTAGACTCGCCCGCCCGCAGAATGCAGAGGGAGGCAGCATCGTGAACTACTTCGTGACCGGCGCGACCGGGTTCATCGGCCGGCACCTGCTGGAGCAGCTGCTCCAGCGAGAGGGCACGATCTACGCCCTGGTCCGGGAAGGTTCGCGCGGCCGGCTGGACGAGCTCGGGAAGCGGCTCGGCGCCGGCGATCGGCTCGTGCCGGTGAGCGGCGACCTGTCCCAGGAGCGGCTCGGCGTCGAGGGCTTCGACGAGTCGATCGACCACTTCTTCCACCTCGCCGCCGTCTACGACATGGAGGCCGACGAGGACGCCATGCGGCGGGCGAACGTCGACGGCACCCGGCACGTGGTGGAGTTCGCCAACTCGCTCGACGTCGGCACGTTCCACCACACCAGCTCGATCGCGGTGGCCGGCAAGTTCAAGGGCCTCTTCCGCGAGGACATGTTCGACGAGGGCCAGAAGCTCCCGCACGTCTACCACCAGAGCAAGTTCGAGTCGGAGAAGCTGGTACGCGACCAGGTCAAGGCGCCGCTGCGCGTCTACCGGCCCGGGATCGTGGTCGGCCACTCGGTCAGCGGCGAGATGGACAAGGTGGATGGCCCCTACTACTTCTTCAAGCTGATCCAGCGCCTGCGGCACGCGCTGCCCGAGTGGTTCCCGGTGATCGGGCCGGAGGGCAAGAAGGTCAACGTCGTGCCGGTCGACTTCGTGGCGCGCGCGATGGACCACATCGCCCACATGCCGGCCGACGACCTGCACGGCGACACCTTTCACCTCACGGATCCCGAGCCGGACACGGTCGGGCAGGTGCTCAACGAGTTCGCCAAGGCCGCCCACGCGCCGCGGTTCGCGATGCGCGTGGACGCGAACCTCACCAACGTCATCCCCAAGCCGGTGGCCGCGGGGCTGAACGCGATCCCGACGGTGGGCAAGATCAAGAACACGATCCTGCGCGACCTCCACATCCCGCCGGCGGCCCTCGAGAACCGGGATTTCGACGCCGATTTCGACGTGCGCGACACGCAGCGGGCGCTCCAGGGCACCGGGATCGCGGTCCCGCCGCTGTCCGCCTACGCGGACAAGCTCTGGGACTACTGGGAGCGCAACCTCGACCCCGACCTGTTCCGGGAGCGCAGCCTCACCAAGTCGGTCGACGGCAAGCGCATCGTGGTCACCGGCGCGTCGAGCGGCATCGGCCGGAACCTGGCGATCAAGCTGGGCGAGGCGGGCGCCGAGGTGATCCTCGTCTCGCGCACGCGCGAGAAGCTCGAGGAGGTGGCCGAGGCGGTGGAGAAGGCGGGCGGCAAGCCGCACGTCCACCCGGCCGACCTGTCCGACATCGACGCGATCGAGCAGCTCGCCAACGAGATCGTCGACGAGTACGGCGGAATCGACATCCTCGTGAACAACGCCGGCCGCTCGATCCGCCGCTCGGTCAAGGCGTCATACGACCGTTTCCACGACTACGAGCGCACCATGCAGCTCAACTACTTCGGGGCGCTCCGGCTGATCCTGTCGTTCCTGCCGGGGATGCGCGAGCGCAGGTCCGGCCACATCATCAACGTCTCGAGCATCGGCGTCCAGACGAACACGCCGCGATTCAGCGCCTACGTCGCGTCGAAGGCGGCGCTCGACGCGTTCGCCCGCTGCGTGGCGCCGGAGATCATCGGCGACGGCGTGCACATCACAACGATCTACATGCCGCTCGTGCGCACCCCGATGATCGCGCCGACCAACATCTACGACGCGTTCCCGACGCTCACGCCCGACGAGGCCGCGCAGATGATCTGCGACGCGATCATCGACAAGCCCAAGCGGCTCGCCACGCGGCTGGGGACGTTCGGCCAGGTGCTCTACGCCGTGTCGCCGAAGGTCGTCGACCAGGTGATGAACACCGCCTACAACATCTTCCCCGACTCGAAGGCCGCGAAGGGCGACAAGAAGCCGAGCGGCGACGGGGACGGCAAGGAGATCGAGAAGAAGCAGGACTCGGGCATGTCGACCGAGGCGATCGCGATGGCCTACCTGATGCGCGGAGTGCACTTCTAGGAGCGCGGCCCGGCGCGCGCCGGGCTACTCCACGAGGTGCGGGTACTCGGCCTCGACCATCGCGCGGTAGCGCTCATACAGCGGCTTGGTGATCGGGATGAGCGCCAGCGCCTTCTTCACGTTGCCGGAGGTCTTGATGCGGCGGCGTGCGATCGCCATCGCCACGTTCTCCTTGCCCTGGAAGTAGCGGTTGGCCACGTCGGAGTCCATGGTCATCTTGACCTCGGGCTCCCAGGCCACGTCGTCGGTCCACTCCCACTTCAGGTTCTGGTCGC
>JAXDHW010000201.1:0-6970 GCA_034664365.1 Thermoleophilaceae bacterium | reverse complement strand
GCGTCACGTCCAGGGCATTGGCCTTCGCCACCGCCGCACCCGGCACCTGACGCTGGCCGGTCTTCGTGCCGGGCGTGACCGGCCCCGTCACGGGCTCCGGCGTGAGCGCCTCCGTCTTCGCCAGGTGCCCACCGAGGCCGTGCGTCACCAGATCGACCCTGCCCGAGTTGGCCGGGTCCTTCTGGCTCCCGCGCACCTGGATTCCGCTCACCCAGTAGGCGTGGTCGAAGCGCAGCCCGTCCTTCGGCAGGTCGACCGCCGGGTAGCGCTTGTAGATCACCTCGACCGGGTTCTTGTCGCGCGGCTTGGTGCCGAGGAAGTCGCGCGTGTGGCTCCACTCGTCGTTGAGGATGAACGAGAAGTGGTCGTTGCCCGAGTGGCGGTAGAACACGTAGTCGTTGCCCGCCGCCTGGAACGTGTCGGCCTGGTGCTGCACGCCCGCCACCGGCACGAGCTCGTCCGCGTTGCCGTGGTTGATCTCGTACGGCAGGTTGTGCGCGTTCTCCACGATGTTGTTCGTGTTGCCGATCGCCACGAACGGGTCGCCGCTCGGCTGCGGCGGCAGCGGGTACGGCCACAGCTGGTACGCGGGCGGCCCGACGTACACGCTCGCCTTCGCGAACCGGTCCGGCATCAGCAGCCCGAGCCGGTAGGTCATGTAGCCGCCCATCGAGTAGCCCGTGATGAAGGTGCGCTCGTTGTCGATCTTGTAGTGGCGCCGCGCGTCCCTCCAGGCCTCGATCGTGTCGATCAGCCCGGCGTCGATGAACCACGTGTCGGCACCGCGCGACAGCGGCGTGACGATGATCGACTTGCGCTGGTCGCCGAGCTGGATCTGCTGCTGCGGCGCGGTCGCGTAGTACTCCTCGTACGAGCAGTCGAGCGAGTGCCCGTTGAGGGTGAAGACGTTCCGCCTCTTCGCGTTGTAGCCCTTCGGGATGTAGAGCGCGTACGGCTGGTACTTCGACTTGAACTCGGGGTCCGGGTTACCGCCCACGTTGGCCGTGCCGCCGTTGTTGCCGCCCTTCAGGTCGATGCCCTCGCCGTAGTTCTTCTTGGACTTGAAGATCCGCACGTACCTTCCGGGCGGGAGCGCCTTGGGCTTGTTGGAGTCGAGCCTCCGCAGCCGCTTGACGTTGAAGCTGCCGTCGAACTTCGACACGTCGCCGGCGGCGAGCGCCTCGGACTGGCGCCGCTCGCTCCAGCCGCCCCCGACCACGCGCGCGGGGTCGGCTCCCGGAACCGGATACGGCTCGAAGTGGCGGAAGCCCGCGTTGAACACGGCCGTGGCGCCGCTCTGCTGCGCGGCGAACTTGCCGTGCCCGTCGTTCAGGCCGGTCACGACCCAGATCCGGGGTCGCTTGGCCAGCTTGCCCAGGGCCTTCAGCGGCACGTCCACCTCGATGGCGTTGGCCTTGAGGTTGGCCACGCTCTTGACCGTGCGCGTGCCACCCGGACCGGTCAGCCGCGCGCTGTTGCCGGCGGTGGTGATGAAGTGCTCCGGCCCCTTCGTGGTGATCCCGGCGCCGTCCGGCCAGGTGCCGTTCTTCGCCGAGGTGGAGTCCGACTTGTCCGAGTCGAGCGCCACCTGGACCACGGCCGCGTCCGGCTTGAGCATCGTCTCGAGCGCGATCAGCAGGTGCAGCTTCTTGCCATCGACCGCCACGCGCACCTCGCGCAGGTCGGCGGCGTTGTAGCCATAGCGCTTGGCGTCGGCCGGGTAGCGGTAGTCGCCGCGCGTCGGCGCGAGCGCGGCGCGGAACGGCGTCTGGTTGACGTTGCCGTCGAGGTCCGGCCCGTAGTCGTCGTAGAGCCAGTCCGTGTAGATGAACTCGCCGCGCGAGGTGGTCGTCCGGCCGGAGATCATCGTCGGCTTGCCGCGCCAGTCGCCGAGCTTGCCGTCCGCCCTGTGGCCGTGCGGCTTCGACTTGGCGCCCGCGACGGACGCAGGCAGTCCGGCAGACAGCGCAGCGAGCGCTGCCATGGCAACGGCGATTCGACGCATCCCGCAGGGATTCTACGGGTAGGCTCCCGGCGCGATGCCTGGCTTCCTCGACCTCCCCGCGCGTCCGGGCAAGCCGCGCGAGGAGGGACTGACCCACGTGATCGACACGGGACTCTCGACCGCCGAGGCCGAGGGGCTCGCCGCCGCCGCCGGCGACTACGTCGACCTCGTGCGGCTCGGCTGGGGATCGGCATACGTCACGAGCGACCTCGAGGCCAAGCTCGACGCCTACCGCAGCGCCGGTATCCCGGTGATGCTCGGCGGCACGCTCACGGAGCTCTGCTGGCTCCAGGGACGCGTGGACGAGCTCCGCGCCTGGCTCGGCGAGCTCGGCATCGAGCACGTGGAGGTGTCGAGCGGGACCGTGCGCATCCCGGACGACGAGAAGATCGAGCTGATCCGCTCGCTCGCCGGTGACTTCACCGTCTACGCCGAGGTGGGCGAGAAGGACCCGGCGGCCCTGCTCGCGCCGTACCGCTGGGTGGAGCTGATCCGATCCGCGCTCGAGGCGGGCGCGAGCTGGGTCACCTGCGAGGGCCGCGCGACGGGCGACACCGGCCTCTACCGGCCCGACGGCGAGCCGCGCACCGGGCTGATCGACGAGATCCTGCACGAGGTGGACGCGAGCCGGCTGATCTTCGAGGCGCCGCAGAAGCACCAGCAGATCTGGTTCATCCGGCAATTAGGTCCACAGGCCAACCTTGGGAACATCCTGCCCGCCGACGTCATATCGCTCGAGACGCTGCGCCTGGGGCTGCGCGCGGACACCCTCGAGCTCTTCCACCGCCGCGGTTGATCCTGCTCGCCCGCCACGGCGAGACCGACTACAACGCCCCGCCGGCCCGCGTGCAGGGGTGGACCGACGTGCCGCTCAACGACCGCGGGCGCGAGCAGGCGCGGCGGCTGGCGCAGGCGGCGGCCGGTGAGGGCATCCGCGCGCTCTGGTCGAGCCAGCTGTCCCGTGCGCGCGAGACGGCGGAGATCGTGGGCGCCGAGCTCGGCCTCGGTGAGCCGCGCATCGACGAACGCCTGGCGGAATCGAATCGCGGCGACTGGGAGGGACGGCTGATCGACGAGATCCGGCGCGACGAGCCCGAGGCGTGGGCCGCGTGGCGTCGCGCCGGCGAAGCGTCGCGCTTCCCGGGCGGTGAGTCGCTCGGCGAGCACATGGCGCGCGTGTCGGCCGCGCTCGACGAGATCGCGGCGGGCGAGGTTCCCGCGCTCGTCGTCTGTCACGGCGGAACGATCCGCTGCGCCTTCGCGCGCGCGCACCCGCGCGGGCTCGACGCCTTTCACGAGCTAGCCGTGCCCAACGCGGAGCTGATGCGGCTGCCATGAGCCCGCGCGCCCTCGCCCGCACGTTCTTCGTGCTGCTGATGCTGGCCACGGTCGGCGCGTTCTTCGTCACGCAGCGGCTGAAGAGCGGCCAGCCCGTGGTCAAGCGGCTCGCGCTCCAGAAGGTCTTCTCGCCCAACGGCGACGGGCGAAAGGACCAGGCGAGCATCGCGTTCGACCTCCCCAAGGGCGACCGGGTGACGGTCGACGTGGTGAACACGAACGGTGACCGCGTGCGCCGGGTGAAGGACGGGGTGGCGTTCGGCCGCGGATCGCACGCGATGACCTGGGACGGCCGGGCCGACGACGGGACCGTGCCGCCGGACGGCACCTACTACGTGCGCGTCACGCTGCGGCGGCAGGGGCGGGCGGCCACCGGGGTCCGCGGGATCGAGCTCGTCACCGCGCCGCCGGAGCCCCGGCTCGTGTCGGTGTCGCCGTCGTGGGTCTCGCTGCACCGGCCGGGCCCGATCACGATCCGCTACACCGGGCCGTCGGTGGTGCCGCCGGTCTACGGCATCTGGCGCACCGACCGCCTGCCGGCCAAGCGCGTGGCGGTGCTCACCGGCGACCGCCAGACGCACACGATCCGCTGGGACGGGCGGATCCACGGGCGCCCGGCGCCGGCGGGGGAGTACGCGGTGTCGGTGAGCGTCCAGAACCGCGCGCTGATCGAGGGCACGGCGCCGCCGCGGCTGCCGCCCACGCGCCGGCAGGCGCGGCCGCGCACGGGCTTCACGATCGGCGGCGTGGCCGCGGCGCCTCCGCTCGAGCCGGTGCGCGCGGGCGCGGTTGCGGACTTCGACCTCTACGGAGGCACGGCGCGCGTGGCGTGGCGCTTCCAGCGTCTCGGGAGCGGGCGTGTGCTGGACCGCGGGCGCAACGGCACGGCGCCGCTTCCCGCCAAGCGGCTCGGCCCCTCGGGCTCCCCGAGCGTGACCTCCGGACCGCGCCGCAGGCTCAGCCTGCGTATCCCGCGGCGCGCGCGAACGGGCATCCACGTGCTCACGGTCGCGGCGGGCGGCAGGCCCGTGCGCGTGCCGGTGGTCGTGCGCCGTGGCAGGGCGCGGGTGCTGGTGGTGGTGCCGACGATCGAGTGGCAGGGCACCAACCCGATCGACGACGACGCCGATGGTTTTCCCGACACGCTCTACCGCTCGCGCGCGGTCGGGCTCGGGCGGCCGTTCGCCGCCGGCGTCCCGCCCGCCCGGCTCGGGCGCCAGGCCGGCCCGCTGCTGCGCTTCCTCGACGGCGCCGGGATTCGCTACGAGCTCACCACCGACCTCGCGCTCGCGCGTGACCGCGGGCCGCGGCTGGCCGGCTATCCGGGCGTCGTGCTGGCCGGCGACGAGCCGTGGCTCACCCCGGGCCTGGCCGCCGAGCTGCGGGGCTACGTGCAGGCGGGCGGGCGGGTGGCATCGTTCGGGGCGGCCTCGCTGCGCCGCCGCGCGTCGGTCACGCCCACCGCCGTGGCGCGACCCACGCCGCCGGCGCGCGTCAACGCGCTGGGCGAGGTCACACGCGTCACGGGCACGCGACCGGCGACGCTCGCCGCGAGCACGGACGGGCTCTCGCTCTTCACCGGCACCAACGGCGTGACGGGTCCGTTCACGGTCTTCGAGGACTCGGTCCAGCTGCCGCGCGGCGCTCGCTCGGTCACGGCCGCCGGCCGCGCGCCGGGCCACTCGTCGTTCGTGGCGTACAGGCTCGGGCGCGGCCTGGTGATCCGTGTGGGCACGCCGCAGTGGGCAAGCGCACTCAGGCCGGGGTCGACGGCAGCGGCGGTCACGGGGGGGATATGGGCACTCCTCTCGCGCTAGCCACAGCTGTGAAGGGGCTGGGCGTGGTGGTCGCCGCCGCGGCAGCCGGCGGCGCGTTCGCCCTGCCGGGCCCGCGCGCCCGCGCGCTCGCGGCCGTGCTCGCGCTGGTCCTCACGCCGCTCTTGGTGGTGAGCGAGCTGTGGGACTCGGATCAGATCCGCTACCTGCGCGACCACCCGGGCCAGGCGGCGGCCGCCGGCTTCGCCGCGCTGGCGGTCGTCGCCGCGCTGGCGGTCATCTTCCGCCGCCGGCCGTGGCTCCTCCCGCTCGCCGTGATCCTCACGCTGCCGGTGCGCATCCCGGTGGCCGCCGGCGACACCACGGCCAACCTGCTGCTGCCGCTGTACGTGGTGATCGCGGGCGGGGTGATCGCGTACGCGTGGGAGCGCCTGCGCGGCGACGGCCGGGCCTGGAGCGAGCGGGCGCCCGGCCTGGTGGAGCTCGCGCTGACCGGCTTCGTCGTGCTGTACGCCGTGCAGTCGCTCTACTCGAGCGACTTCGAGCAGGCGCTCAAGAACGTGGCGTTCTTCTACGTCCCGTTCGCGCTGCTGCTCAAGCTGCTCGTCACGATCCGCTGGTCGCGGCGGCTGGTGGTGCGCTGCATGCTGCTCGCGGCGGTGCTCGCGCTCGTGTTCGTGGCGATCGGGTTCGGGGAGTACGCCACGCGCGAGCTCTTCTGGAACCGCAAGGTGATCGAGTCGAACCAGTTCGAGTCGTACTTCCGGGTCAACTCGGTCTTCTTCGACCCGAACATCTACGGCCGCTTCCTCGCGCTCGTGATGGTCGGGCTCGCGTCCACGCTCCTCTGGGCGCGCCGGCAGCGCACCGTGCTGGCCACGGGCGCCGCGCTCGCGGTCCTGTGGGCCGGGCTCGTGCTCACGTTCTCGCAGTCGAGCTTCGCCGCGCTGCTGTTCGGCCTCGGCACGCTCGCCGCGCTGCGCTGGAACCCGTTCCGCCACCGCTGGCTCGTGGCCGGCGCGGCCGTGGCAGCGATCGCCTTCGCGGTCGTGTTCGCCGACGAGCTCCACCTCACCTCGCACGGCGCGGTGCACCGCTCGTCGGGCGGCCGGCTCAAGCTCGTGCGCGGCGGGCTCGCGATGCTGCGCGACCGGCCGGTGTGGGGCTTCGGCGCTGGCTCGTTCGCCGAGCGCTTCCGCGCTCGCGAGCACGTCGGCTCGCCGCAGACGGCAACGGCGTCGCACACGATCCCGGTCACGGTCGCCGCGGAGCAGGGCGTCCTCGGCCTGGCGGCCTACCTGCTCGTGGTGGCCTCGATCCTGCGGCTGCTGTTCAGCGGCCTCGGCCCGCTCCGCGGCCGCGATCCCCCGCCCCGGCTCATGTCGCGCGCCTTCGTGGCGGCGGCATTCGTGGCTCTCCTGGTCCACACGCTCCTGTACGCGTCGTTCCTCGAGGACCCGATCACCTGGCTGCTGGTGGGCGTGGGAATCGTGCTGGCGAGCGGTCCGCCCCTAATAGACTCGGCCGCCGCTCCGCATGGCAACCGAGGTCACACAGAAGCCGCCGCCGGAGGCTGACGGGGGGGCTCAGCTCCCGCTCTGGCGGCGCCGCGCACCGCTGATCGCGGCGGCCGTCTACGTCCTCGCGACGGTCGTGCTCGTGGCCGCGCGCGGCAAGATCCTGCTGTCGCGCGACGTCGTGCTCTTGTGGCTGATGGGCGGCCTGTTGATCCTGTCGGTCAACAACCCGGGCCGCTGGGTGCGCGGGATGATCTTCGACTGGCTGCCGTTCGTCCTGTTCCTGTTCGCGTACGACTACGCGCGGAGCATCGCCGACAACACGGGCTGGACCC
>JAXDHW010000140.1:0-5456 GCA_034664365.1 Thermoleophilaceae bacterium | reverse complement strand
CGCCCGTGGACGCGCGCGTCGGCGTGTGCACCCGCGGCGCGGCGTCCCCGACGTTCGGCGGCGGCCAGTCACGCCGCACCGCCACGCTCACGGGCATCGCCCCCACCACCCGCTGGTCGAGCTCGCTCACACCGAGGATCAGGTAGCGGCCGGGCCGCGGGAACTCGGGACTCGCCACGTAGATCGACTTGGCCGAGTCCGGATCGCGGCGGCTCGTGCTGCTCGCGAACTCCGGCTTCACGGTGAGCGGGTGGTAGCGCGCGCGATACGGGCCGCGAACCTCGTGCCCGTCGGCCCGCGCGACGTAGAGCGCGGTCGGCGCGCCCACGATCTGGCGCCGGGCGCGGTCGAACAGCGCGTAGGCCACGCGGTTGCGGCCCGGCTGGAGCACGGACACCGAGGTGGCGAGCCGCGGACCCGGCCCGAGGCCCGAGCGAAGCTGCGCCAGTGTCCGGCCGGCCGGCTCGGGGAACGACCGCGGTTTAGGGACCGCCGCCGGACCGCCCGTCCGGGCTTGCCCGGAGCCACCGGAGCCGCCGCAGCCCACGACTGCCGCGGCGGCGGCGGCCGCGAGCAGCGGCCACCTTCGCAGCGCCGTCCCCACCACGCCTGCAAGCGTACGGAACGTCGCCCGGACGGGGGACACCGCCCCGCGGCGCGGCGTCGGGTAGAAACCCGCTCGCAGCATCCGAATCCGACACCCGAGGCAGGAGAACCCACATGGCAGATCGCGCAGCACTCGTCACCGGCGGCTCGAGCGGGATCGGGCTCGCGATCGCCCGCGCGCTCGGACAGGACGGATACGCGCTCACGGTCTCCGCGCGGCGGCCGGACAAGCTCGAGGAGGCGGTCCAGGGCCTGCGCGACGAGGGGCTCGAGGTCGAGGCGGTCCCCGCGAACATGGCCAACGAGGACGACATCCTCTCCCTGGTGAAGGGCCACCGCGAGAAGCACGGCCGCCTCGATGTGCTGATCAACAACGCGGGCGTCGGGATCGGCGGCGAGATCGCCGAGCACGAGACGAAGAAGCTCGACATGCAGCTCAATGTGAACCTGCGCGCCGTCTACATCACGCTGCGCGAGTGCATCCCGATGCTGAAGGAGGCGGGCAAGGAGCACGGCAAGGCGCTCGTGGTCAACACCGCGTCGATCGCGGGCAAACACGCCCAGCCGTGGCTCGCGGCGTACTCGGCCACCAAGGCTGCCGTGGTCGGCCTCAGCCAGGCGGCGCACGGCGAGCTGGCGAACGACGGGATCCAGGTCACCGCGCTCTGCCCGGCGTTCGTGGCCACCCCGATGACGGACTGGGTCGAGGACCGGGTCTCGAAGGAGGAGATGATCCAGCCCGAGGACATCGCGGAGGGCGTGCGCTTCCTGCTGCGCACGTCGCCCGCGTGCATCGTGCCGGAGATCCAGTTCGTCAGGGCCGGCGACCTGATGCGCGCCTGACGGGCCGGGCTTCGGGCCGTTTCTTCTGCTTGCGGGTTGCTGGGGCAACCCTCAGGCAGATCGGATCAGCTTTGTACGCCCCATGGCATGTAGAAGGCTGATCGGATCGCGATCGGGCGCGCTCGCCAGACGCGCGGGCCGGCCGGCGTGCGCGTGCGGGCGCTAGACGAGCTCGCGCTCGCGGGTGTCGCGACGCGCGGCGGCCTGGTCGGCCTGCTGCTCCTCGGCGCGGGCGAGCGCCTCCTGCCAGTCGTCGTAGCGGCGGAAGACGCGTAGCCAGGCCCAGCCCGGACGCAGGCGCAGCTCGTTCGAGCGGTCGCGCTCGCCGGTGTCGCGCCGCCCGGCCTTCTTCTCGTCCTCGCGCTCGACGCCGCGTGCCCGCAGCTCGGCGACGGCCTTGTCCAGGTCGCCCTGGTCCGGCTCGTACCAGAGGCTCGCCTCGAGCATCGCCCGCAGGGTCCGCAGCTCGCGCTGGCTGGCGCGGCGGGCGCTGCGCGCCTCGGTGTAGCGATCCCAGGCGCGCGCGAAGCTGGCGAGGCTGGTGCGGCCGCCGCGCCGGTGGGCGGCGAGCATCGGGCAGATGCCGCCGTCGCCGTCGGTGTAGGCGCCGACGATGATCGGCCCGGTGTCGATCCCGGCGATCATGGCCTCGCGCGTGTCGCGCGGCAGGCAATCGATCGCCCGCCTCAGATCCTGCGCTCGCTTCCGCTGCTGTCTCATGCTCTGGCCGTTCCCACCCGTTCGCTTAGGATGCCCCGCCGGACCAGGAATTTAACGGGCCGGCGTCGGTGAGCACAAGCCGTCCCCTTCAAGTGAGAGGAAGCTTGCATGAAGCTCGGCCTCAATGTCGCGTACTGGGGCCTCGGGATCACGCCCGGGGACCAGCTCAAGATGGTGAAGGAGGCCGAGGCGGCGGGCTTCGACTCCGTGTGGGCCGCGGAGGCCTACGGATCCGACGCCGCGACCGTGCTGGCGTGGCTCGCCGCGCAGACCGAGCGGATCAGGATCGGCTCCGCGATCTTCCAGATGCCGGCCCGCTCCCCCGCGATGACGGCGATGACCGCGGCCACGCTCGACGAGCTGTCGGGCGGGCGGATGATCCTCGGGATCGGGCCGTCGGGCCCGCAGGTGGCGGAGGGCTGGCACGGGCAGCCGTTCGCGCGCCAGTTGCGCCGGACGCGCGAGTACGTGGAGATCCTGCGGATGGCGCTCGGGAAGCAGCGGCTCGAGTACAAGGGCGAGATCTACGAGCTGCCGCTGCCCGACGGCCAGGGCAAGGCGCTCAAGCTGATGATCCGCCCGGTCCAGGAGCGGATCCCGATCTACATCGCGGCGATCGGCCCGAAGAACACAGCGCTCGTCGGTGAGATCGCGGACGGTTGGATCCCGTTCCTGTTCTCGGCCGAGCACGCCAAGGAGCTGCGCGGGCCGCTCGAGGAGGGAGCCGCCCGCTCGGGACGCGATCTCGACGACGGGTCGTTCGACATCGCGCCCACCGTGAACGTCTGCATCGACGACGACCTCGACGCCGCGCGCGACGTGATGCGGCCGTTTCTCGCGCTGTACGTGGGCGGGATGGGCTCGAAGCAGAAGAACTTCTACAACGCGATGATGCGCCGCTACGGGTTCGAGGAGGCGGCCGAGAAGGTCCAGGACCTCTATCTCGAGGGGAAGAAGGACGAGGCCGCCGCCGCGCTGCCGGAGGAGTTCATCGACGCGGTCTGCCTCGTGGGGCCGGCGGACGGAGTGCGCGACCGGTTGGCGGCCTACCGCGACGCGGGCGTCGGCACGCTGCTCACCACGATCGTCGCCCCGGACCTCGAGGCGCGCGTCGGGATGATCCGCCAGCTGGCCGAGCTCAACTCCTGACGGGCGCCGCCATGGACGGGCCGCGGCGGCGGATCATGCTCGCCGCGTTCGGCGACCCGGGGCACGCGTTCCCGATGATCGCGCTCGGCCGGGCGCTCGTCGCGCGCGGCCACGAGGTCTGCCTCGAGACCTGGTCGCGCTGGCAGGAGGACGTGGAGCGCGAGGGCATGCGGTTCGCGGCGGCGCCCGTGTACGAGGTGTTCCCGCTGAAGGACAGCGGGCTCAAGCCGTATCAGGCGGCGGTGCGCGGAGCGCGCGACTCGCTCCCTGCATTCCGGGACTTCGACCCCGAGGTCGTGGTGGTGGACATCATCACCGTGGCGGCGACGCTCGCCGCTGAGATCGACGGGCGGCCGTGGGCCACGCTCGTGCCGCACGTGCTGCCGACGCCCGGGCCGGGCTTTCCCGCGTACTCGATCGGCGCACGGCTGCCGCGGACGGCGGCCGGCCGGGCGTGGTGGCGGCTCTTCGAGCCGCTCGTCCGAAAGGGCGTGGAGCAGGGCCGGGACGACCTGAACGGCGCGCGGGCGCGGGTGGGGCTCCCGCCGCTCGACCACGTGCACAACGGGATCTCGCGACGACTGGCGCTCGTGGCCACGTTCCCGCAGCTCGAGTACCCGCGCACCTGGGACGACTGGGTGGAGGTGACGGGGCCGCTCCTGTGGGAGCGGCCATTCGGCGAGGTTGACCTGCCGCCCGGCGACGACCCGCTGGTGCTGGTGGCGCCGAGCACGTCGCAGGACCCGGGGCAGCGGATGCTGTTGGCTGCGCTCGAGGGGCTGGCCGAGCTGCCGGTCCGGGTCCTGGCGACCACGAACCGCCGCGAGCCCCCCGGACCCGTGCGGGTGCCGGCCAACGCGCGCCTGGTGGACTGGGTCTCGTACGCGCGCACGATGCCGCACTGCGCGGCGGTGGTGTGCCACGCGGGGCACGGGACGGTGGTGAGGTCGCTCGCGTCCGGCGCGCCGGTGGTCGCATGCCCGGCGGCGGGCGACATGGCGGAGAACGCCTCGCGGGTGGCATGGGCGGGCGTCGGCGTGTCGCTCCCGCGACGGCTCGTGACGCCGCGGGGGATCCGGCTCGCGGTCGAGCGGGTGCTCGGCGAGCCGCGGTTCGCCGAGCGGGCGGCGGAGCTGCGCGACTGGGCGGCCCGCCACGACGGCGCGCGGCGCGCGGCCGAGCTGGTGGAGGCCTTCGCGGCGCGCGAGACATCCGCCTAGCATCTCGTCGCATGTCGAGGGACGAGGGCTGGCCGCGCTCCGAGGAGGAGCAGGATCGCGAGAACCGGCGCCTGATCGAGCTGCTCAACGAGCTGCGCGTGGCGCTCACCGGTGTTCAGGTGATGTTCGCGTTTCTGCTGACGGTGCCGTTCACGCAGCGGTTCGCTAGCGCGACCGAGTTCCAGCGGATCACGTACTTCGTCACGCTGCTGTGCGCCGCGGTGGCGGTGGCGTTCCTGATCGCGCCGTCGGCGCACCACCGGATCCTGTTCCGCCGCCATCAGAAGCACCAGCTGATCGTGATGGGCAACACGCTCACGATCGCGGGGCTCGCGTTCCTCGCGCTCGCGATGACCGGAGTGATCCTGCTGATCACCGACGTCCTGTTCCGGACCACGACGGTGATCGTCGTGACCGGCTGCGCGGCGACCCTCTTCACGACGCTCTGGTACGTGATCCCGCTCCTGCGCCGCCTCAGGGCGGACGCGGACGAGCCGCATCACTAGCGAACACCAGTTCGCCTGTACCGTCCGCCGCTGGAGCTAGTTTTTCCTTCTATGGAGAGGGCGTTCCTGGAGGAGCAGCTGGCGGCGGGCAGGTCACTGGAGCAGATCGGCCGGGCGGCAGGAAAGCACTCGTCGACGGTGGGGTACTGGGTGCGCAAGCACGGCCTGGTCGCCGTCGGGCGCGACAAGTACTCGCCCCGTGGCGGCCTGGCGCGCGAGCGCCTCGCCGGGTTCGTCGGGCAGGGCATGGGGACGCGCGAGATCGCGCGGCGATGCGGCGTCAGCTACTCGACCGTACGCCACTGGCTCCGGCGCTACGGGTTGACCGTCGATCGCGCCCGGAGACGCATCCACGGACCGCTGCCCCGGCGTATCGAGCGGCGCTGCGGCACGCACGGCACCACCACGTTCG
>JAXDHW010000136.1:0-3334 GCA_034664365.1 Thermoleophilaceae bacterium | reverse complement strand
CGATCCCGTGCTCCTCCGCGAATACGGGGATCTCCTCGGGGTCGAGCGTCACGAGCGCGACCAGGTACGGCCGGCGGTCGCCGATCACCACGCACTGCGACACCCAGCGGCACTGCTTGATGTCGTTCTCCAGATTGGCCGGCGTGATGTTCTTGCCGCCCGCCGTGATGATGATGTCCTTCTTGCGGCCGGTGATGTAGAGGAAGCCGTCCTCGTCGAGGCGGCCGACGTCGCCGGTGTGCAGCCAGCCGTCCGCGAGCGCCTCCCTGGTGGCCTCCTCGTTGCGGTGGTAGCCCTGGAAGATGTTCTTGCCGCGCAGCAGGATCTCGCCGTCCTCGGCGATCTTCACCTCGACGCCCGGGAGCGGCTTGCCGACGGAGCCGAGCCGGTACTCCTCCGGACGGTTGACCGTGGCGGCCGTGGAGGTCTCGGTCATGCCCCAGCCCTCGAGCACGGGCACCCCGCACGCGAAGAAGAACTCGAGGATCTCCTTGGCGATCGGGGCGGCGCCGCTCGCGCAGTAGCGCATGCGCCCGCCGAACAGCGCGCGCACGTTCTTGTAGAGAGCCTCCTCCGCCTGGTCGAACCCGGCCTGGAGCTCCGGCGGGACCTCCTCGCCGCGCTCCTGCATCTGCCGCACCTTCACGCCCACCTCGACGGCCTTCCGCAGCCCGTCCTTGTCGGGCGCGTTCGCCATAGCGAGCGTGTAGAGCTTCTCGAAGATCCGCGGCACCGACGGGAAGTACGTCGGCCTGACCTCCATGAGGTTGGGGATGATCTTCTGCGGGTCCTTCTCCCAGTACGCGAGGACCGCGCCGAGGTCCAGGACGATGAACTGGATCAGCAGCGCGAACGAGTGCGCGAGGGGGAGGAACAGGTAGGCGATCTCGTCCACCTCGAGCGTCCCCTCGCGGAAGATCATGTCGCGGATCGCGACGTAGTTCGAGTGCGTGAGCACGCAGCCCTTGGGCGGCCCCGTGGTGCCCGACGTGTAGATGAAGACGCACGGGTCCTCGGGCGAGACGCCGTCGATCCGTGCCTCCCACTCCGACGCGTCGCGGCCGCGGCCGCGCTCGCGCAGGTCGTCGAGCGAGTGCGCGCCGCCGAGGTCGAGCCCCTCCTCCGGCGCCATGACGATCACGTGCTCGAGCTCCGGCAGATCGCCCTCGACCTCGCGGATCTTGGCAAGCTGCTCACCGTCCTCGACGAACACCGCACGCGAGCCCGAGTGGTCGAGCACGTAGTGGCACTCCTCGGGCGAATTGGTCTGGTAGATCGAGACCGAGGTGCCGCCGGCGGTCAGGATCCCGAAGTTGGCGAGCGTCCACTCGGGGCGCGTGTGGCTGAGGATCGCGACGCGGTCGAGCGGATCGAGGCCCAGGTCGACCAGGCCGAGTGCGATCTCCCGCACCGCCTCACCGACCTCGTCGTACGAGATGTCGAGCCACTCGTCGCCGACCTTGTGGCGGAGGGCCGGCCTGCCCGAGTGCTTTGCGGCGTCGGCCGGGAGCTGGGCCGCCATCGTCGCGGTCCCGGTCCCAAGCGAGTCAGCGGAGACCGCTGCTTCCATCGATGCTCCTCCCGAAGGTTGGGGTTCGGAGCGGAAGTCTATGTAGCCGGGGCCGCTAGGCCGTGGCTGCCTGCGGGGCGCTCATGACGCCCTTGGACTGCGCTTCCTTCAGGGACGACAGGAAAAGCGTCTTGTCGATCCGACCCTGGAAGATCGGCACCCCGAGCTCCATGCATCGGACGATGACTTCGCGCCGGTGCATGCCTGCCTCACGTGCGAGCTCGGTGGGCGTCAGGTGGATCGCCATGGAGTTGTTCTCCCTCCGTCGCTGATGATGGCCGATGCATTGTTACCTCTCAGACCGGACGGCGCAAGAGTTTGGCCGCAAAATGCGCAGTTTTGGGGTGGGATTCGAAGCTCGCTAGACCGGGTTCGGGATCGCGATGAACTCGTGGGCGATCCCGAAGCGCTCCGCGAGCAGCTCACCGAGACGCCGCACGCCGAACGTCTCGGTGGCGTAGTGGCCGCACGCGAGGAACGCGACGCCGCTCTCCCGCGCGTCCGCCATCGCGGGCTCCTCGGGCTCGCCCGTGACGAACGCGTCGAGCCCCAGCGCGATCGCGTCCTGGAGGCTCGAGCCACCGCCGCCCGACACGACGCCCACGCGGGTCAGGTCGCGGCCGTCGCCGGGGAAGACGAGCGGGTCGCGCTCGAACAGCGCGCAGCAGCGCTCCGCCAGAGCCTCGAGCTGTAGCGGCTCGTCCGCGTGCCCCACGAAGCCGATCGCGCGGCCGCGCGCCTCGCCGAACGGCTCACCGCGGCGCAGGCCGAGCCGGTCGCAGATCAGCGCGTTGTTGCCCACCTCGGGGTGGGCGTCGAGCGGCAGGTGGTACGCGGCGAGCGACATGTCGGCGTCGAACAGCGGCACGAGGCGACCCTTCATGCGCGCGTCGATCGTCCTGGGCCCGTCGCCCCAGAAGATGCCGTGGTGGCAGAGGACCATGTCGGCCCCGCTTGCCGCCGCGCGCTCGAACAGCTCGCGGTGGGCGGACACGCCGGTCGCCACGCGCGCGACCTCGTCACGGCCGACGACCTGCAACCCGTTCGGCCCGTAGTCGTCGAACCCGCGCGCGTCCAGGAGCTCGTCGAGGAACTCGATCAGCTCGTCGCGGGCGGCCACGCGCGCAACGTTAGGGACTATCCGGTTCCCGGGTAGTCCCTTAACCTCCGGCCGTCATGCCCGAGCGCGATGACTTCCTCGAGTCCCTCATGGACACGAGCCTCTACTCGATGGGGGCGTACTTCTCGGACCGCCACCCGGACCTGGTGGACGAGGTGATCGGCCAGGCGGTGGAGATCGAGGAGCGCGGCCTGCGCGGCTACGCGAGCGACAACGGCATCTCCGTCGAGGAGTGCTTCGAGACGCTGCTCACGGGCCTCGCGGTGCGCTACTACAAGGCCGTCGCCTCGTAACCTCGGCCGGGTGGCCCGCCGCGCCCTGCCGCTCCTCGCGCTCGCCCTCCTGGTGGGATGCAGCGACAGCGGTTCGGGCGCGCACGGCTCGGCGCCCACGAAGCCGAAGGTCACCGGCGTCGGGCTGAAGCGGATCGGCAGCTTCGACGCGCCCGTGTACGTCACGGCGCCGCCGAAGGACCCGACGCGGCTGTTCGTGGTCGAGCAGGCGGGGCGCATCCGCGTGATCCACGACGGCCACCGCGTCGGGCGGCCGTTCCTCGACATCCGCGGGGACGTGCAGGCGGGTGGCGAGCGCGGGCTCCTCTCGATGGCCTTCCCGCCGGACTACGCGAGCTCGCGGCGCTTCTA
>JAXDHW010000116.1:0-16277 GCA_034664365.1 Thermoleophilaceae bacterium | reverse complement strand
AGTGGTGCATGCTCGTGGCGCGCACGGACTTCGACGCCCCCAAGCACAAGGGCCTGACCTACTTCCTGATGGACATGGAGCAGGAGGCCGTCCAGGTCCGGCCGCTCCGCCAGATCACAGGCGAGGCCGAGTTCAACGAGATCTTCATGGAGGAGGCGCGGATCCCCGACGAGAACGTCGTCGGCGGCGTCGGCAACGGCTGGACCGTCGCCATCACCACGCTCATGCACGAGCGCGCGGGCCTCGGCTTCGGCTCCGCGATCGCGCTCAAGATCGCGCTCGGCAGCGTGATCGAGATGGCGCGCGAGCGGGGCCTCGAGGACGACCCCGTGATCCGCCAGCGAATCGCGCAGATCTACATCGAGGCCGAGGCGCTCCGCCTGAACGCCTCGCGTGGGCTCACGCAGATCATGAAGACCGGCATCCCCGGTCCCGAGGGCTCGCTCGTCAAGTGGCAGTGGTCCGACTCGAACCAGGCGCTCACCGAGCTCGCGATGGACATCCGCGGCCCCGACGCACCCGTGATCGACGGGACCTGGAGCTACCGCTTCCTGCGCGCCCGCGCGAACTCGATCGAGGGCGGCACCACCGAGATCCTCAAGAACATCGTGGCCGAGCGCGTGCTCGGGCTGCCGAGACTCCGATGAACTTCGACTACACCGACGACCAGCAGGCGATCAAGTCCACCGCCCACGACTTCCTGGCGGCGCGTTACAAGCCGGAGAAGCTGCGCGAGCTCGCCGAGTCGGGCGAGTACGACGACGGCATCTGGGGCCAGATCGCGGAGCTCGGCTGGCCGGGGATCTTCGTGGACGAGGGCCACGGCGGCCAGGAGCTCGGGATGGTCGAGCTCACGATCGTGCAGGAGGAGCTCGGCTACGCGCTCGCGCCCACGCCGTTCTTCTCGAACGCCGCGGCCGGGCTGGTGCTCGCGCACGCCGGCTCCGACGAGCAGCGCGACCGCTGGCTCCCGGGGATCGCGTCCGGCGAGCAGCGTGGGACCGTGGGCGTCGTCCGGGACGGAGTTGCCACGCTCGTGCCGGACGCCGACACCGCCGAGGTGATCGTCCTCTACGAGAACGGTGGCGCGACCGCGTACGAGGCGTCGTCACTGTCAGCCGAGCGCGTCGACACCATCGACTCCACGCGCCGCTTCTTCCGCATCGAGCCGAACGGCGGCGGCGAGGCACTGGACGGTGACGTCGGCGGCGCCTGGCAGCGCATCGAGATCGCGCTCTCGGCGGAGCTGGTCGGCGTCGCCCAGCGCACGATGGAGATGGCCGTCGAGTACGCCAAGGAGCGGCAGCAGTTCGGCCGCCCGATCGGCGCCTACCAGGCGGTGTCCCATCGCTGCGCCCAGATGCTCCTCGAGACCGAGGGCGCGCGGGCCTGCACGCTCTACGCCTCGTGGGCCGCGGACCACGAGCCGGAGTCGCTCCCGCTCGCCGCCTCGATGGCCAAGGCGTACGCCGCCGACGCCGGCTGGCGGGTCACCGCCTCGGCCCTCCAGGTGCACGGCGGCATCGGCTTCACCTGGGAGCACGACCTTCACTTCTTCCTTAAGCGCGCCCGCACCGACGGCGCGCTCTTCGGCTCCGCGCGGACGCACCGCGACCGCGTGGCCGAGCTCGCCGGGCTCTCGCGCTCGGCCGCCGCGGTCTAGCGGTACCCTCGACCGCTTCCCAACCGACCGAATAGCGGAGGACGCAAACCAGATGACACTCAGGGGCAGGGCGCTTGGCATGCTGGCCGCGGGGGCGGTGCTGGCTGCCGTGGCGGGGTGCGGGGGCGGCTCCGGGCCGTCCAAGGCGGAGTTCGTCAAGAAGGCCGACGCGCTCTGCGCGCAGACCAACAAGGCCCATCCGCCCAAGCCGGCGCCGAAGAACGCCAAGGAGGCGTCCGCCATCTGGACCGAGGAGGGCGCGATCCGCCGTGACCTCGACAAGGGGCTCAGGGCGCTCGACGTGCCGGGCGACGCGAAGTCCGCCTTCGACGCCTATAACGCCGGAACGGCGAAGATCCTCGCCGCGATCGACAGGATGGCCGCCGACGCCAAGGCGAACGACGAGAAGAAGTTCGGCGTCGACCAGAAGGTCTTCGACACCGAGGCCGCCGCGCGCGAGAAGGCGGCGATCAAGATCGGCTTCAAGACCTGCGGGCGGAAGAACCCGGTCCAGTAGTCAGCGCTCGGGAGCCGGTCGCCCCGACATTCCCCCGAGGGTGCCCTCCGCTTACGCTCCGGGGAGTCACCCTCGGGTGAACGTCGGCGCACCCGGCTCCCGTCAATCCGCTAGGCGGCCGCCCACGAATTGCGTCAGGCCGGTGATGCGCTGGCGGATGTCCACGTAGCCGCGGTCCTCCAGCGCACCCACCACCTCGTCGCGCTCGAACATCCGCATTCCGCTGCGCCCGCCCACGATCGACTCGAACGTGCGCAGCGGGCCGGACCGGCCGCGGACCGACGTGAAGATCGCGATCCGGCCTCCGGGCGTGAGCACCGCCGTCATCCGGTCGAGTGCGCGCATCGGGTCGGCGAACAGGTTGAGCGCGGCGAAGCAGCAGACGCCGTCGAAGCTCGAGTCGAGGAAGGGGAGCTCGGACGCGTCGCCGCGCACGTACGCCGCGCGGTCCGACAGGCCGGCCTCGGCCGTGTCGGCCACCGCCCGCGTGAGCATCGTCTCCGACACGTCGATGCCCACCACGAGACCGTCGCGTCCCACCGAGCGGGCGAACTCGCGCGTGAAGTTTCCCGTGCCGCACGCCACGTCGAGCACGCCGTCGCCGGGGCTGAGCCCGAGCAGCAGTCG
This sequence comes from Thermoleophilaceae bacterium, assembly GCA_034664365.1. Classification (GTDB taxonomy): domain Bacteria; phylum Actinomycetota; class Thermoleophilia; order Solirubrobacterales; family Thermoleophilaceae; genus AC-37. The sequence goes on along the minus strand of JAXDHW010000116.1, from coordinate 13,470 downwards.
CGCGATCCGGTGCTCCTCCGCCATTCCCGGCCCCATCACGCCCTTCGCCACCCGGCCCATCACGGGGCGCCACCAGCGCTCGTACACCGCCGGGAGGATTCGGCTGACCATCAGGTCCTGGGCGATGCCGGTCGAGTCCGGCGGGGCCGGGCCGAGCAGGTCGAGGTAGCCCGCCGGCGCGAGCCGGCCGTCGCGGCGAGCGTCGGCCGACAGCAGGGGGAGGGCGCGGTCGAGCGCCGCCGGAAGCTGGCCCGCAGTGGTCGCCATCGCCTACTGCGCCGGCCGCTGGATGCTCGGCATCTCCGGCTCGCCCTGTCCCTGGGCACCGCGCTGCTCGCCCTCGACGGCGATCCGGTTGAGCCGCTCGATCTCGCGGTCGGCCTCGACGCGCGCGGGGTGGTCGGGCGGCAGTCCGTCGACGAGGGTGCGGAGGCGGTTGCGGATCTGGAGCGCGAAGTGCGGAGTCGACGGACCCATCAGCTCGCGCACGTCCTCGACGGTCGGCTCGCGCTCGAGGCGCTCCGGCTTCTCGTACTCGCTCACGGGCGGGGAAAGCTACCGGCCCGGCTCGGTGCTAGCCGCTCGGCGGCTTGTCGACCGGCACGAGCTGCGTGAGCTGGTCGATCCGGGTCTGGACCGCGGGCGAGACCGCGTCCTTGTTCCCGAGGATCCAAACGCGGTTGTAGACGGCCTCGCTCGGGTCGTTGTTCTCGAAGCCCGGCTGCACGTCGAGCAGGTAGGCCTCGAGCGCCGGCGGCATCGCCGCGGGCTTGTCCGTGATGAGGAGCGGCGCGAACACGCCGTTGCTCCCGAGCGTCGCGGCGGCGGCGGCGTCGCTCGGCCGGGCCGCGCTGGCGAGCGAGAAGTTGCGGCCGGGGTGGTCCGCTCCCCAGACGTCGTTCGAGCGCGCGAACTCGGCGGCGTTCGACACCGGGCCCGGCTGCGTGCCCTGGACGCGCGTGACCTTGCCGAGCTTCTTGAGCTGCGCCTCGACCGCCGTGGAGATCACGCTGGGTCGCCCGAGCAGGAGGATCTGTGGCTTGTCGTGCTGCTGGATCGCCTTGCGGGTGGGAGCGGGGACGGCGTTGCGGCTGACGAACAGAACCGGGTCGCCGGAGCGGGCCGCCCAGGCTGCCGCCGGCATCGCGAAGGCCGGCTTCTCGGCGGAGGCGACCACCACCGTCGGCGCGGGACGGCCGGTGACAGCGGTGTGGAAGCTGTCGACGGCGGCGGCGATCGCGTACGGGTCCTTGCCGTGGACGCGGCCGCTCTTGACGCCGCCCGGGGCCGGCGGGGTGTCGCCGACGAGGATCACCTGCGCGCCCTTCGAGAGGGCGAGGCCCTTCGGCTTCAGCCGGTCGAGGGTGCCGCTCGTGGCGGCCGGGAGCGAGCCACCGTCGGAGAGCAGCACCGGCGCGTGCAGCGGGTCGCCGGCGAGGACGCCGGCCGCGATGCCGGCCTGCCACTGGCCCTTGTCCACCAGCGCGACCGCTCCGGGGCGGGTGGCGGGGGTGGTCGACGGGAAGAGCGCCGTGGCCACGCCGGCCGCGTCGGCAACGGGATCGGTCCCGCTCACGCGCGTCGTGTCGCGCGTCGCGGCGACCGGGAAGCCGAGCTGCTCGGCCGCCTTGCTGCTGTTGGACTTGACGCCCTTCTCGATCGACGCGTTCCCGCCCTGGTCGCTCTTCAGCGAGCAGCCCGAGAGCGCGAGGGCCGCCACGGCCGCGAGCAGGAGGGATCGCCGAGGCACGGCGCGCCACGATAGCGGCCGGGGCGCCGCCTACTGACCGATTGGTCGGGAGGCGCTGTATCCTTTCGAATGGATTGACTGGTCAGTCAACCGGTGCGCCGGGCCCCCGGCGCAGCGCGTGATACGTCGGATACGGAGGATTACGGGTGGACTTTCGCCTGAGTGACGAGCAGGTCGAGTGGCGCGACAAGTGCCACCGTTTCGCGGTCGAGGTGATGCGGCCCGTGGCCGCCGAGTACGACCGCACGCAGGAGGTCCCCTGGGACGTGATCCGCGAGGCCCGCAAGTGGCAGCTCAGCGGTCTCGACTGGCTCCAGACGATGGCCTCCGACTCCGACGGCCTCAACGGCGTCATCTACCAGGAGGAGCTCAACTGGGGCTGCGCAGGCCTGGCGCTCGCGGTCAACGCCTCCTCGCTCGCCGCGGCCGGGATCGCGTCCTCAGGCACACCCGAGCAGATCGGCCAGTGGATCCCCGAGTGCATGGGCGTCGGAGACGACATCAAGCTCGGCGCCTACGCCGTCACCGAGGCGGGCGCGGGCTCTGACGTCGCCTCGCTCCGCACCACGGCCAAGCGCGACGGGGACGAGTGGGTCCTGAACGGCACCAAGGTCTTCATCTCGAACGGCGGCATCGCCGACGTCACCGTGGTCGTGGCCACCGTCGACCCCAAGCTCGGCCACCGCGGCCAGGCCTCGTTCGTCGTGCCGAAGGACGCCCCCGGCATCTCGCAGGGCAAGAAGGAGGACAAGCTCGGCATCCGCGCGTCGCAGACGGCCGAGGTCGTGCTCGACGACTGCCGGGTTCCGATGGAGAACCTGCTCGGCGGGCTCGAGAAGCTCGAGAAGAAGCTCGAGCGCGCCCGCTCCGGTGACAAGACCGGCCGCCAGTCCGGCGCCCTCGCCACGTTCGAGATGACGCGCCCGCTGGTCGGGGCCGGCGCTCTCGGCATCGCGCGGGCGGCCTACGAGTGGACGCTCGAGTACCTCGAGGACAAGACCGAGGAGGGACGGCCGGTGCTGGAACTCCAGCGCTACCAGCAGGTACTCGCGGACGTGGCCACCGAGATCGAGGCCTCGCGCCTGCTCGTGCAGCGCGCCGCCTGGATGGGCCGCGCGGGCATCCCGATGACCGGCGGCCAGGGCTCGATGTCCAAGCTCAAGGCGGGCGACGTCTCGATGTGGGCCACCACCACGCTCATGGATCTGGTCGGCGACTACGCGCAGACCACCGACTGCCCGCTCGAGAAGTGGTTCCGCGACGCGAAGATCTTCCAGATCTTCGAGGGCACCGCCCAGGTCCAGCGGCTCGTGATCTCGCGCATGCAGCGCCAGCAGTTCCAGGAGCAGGTCAAGGCCGCGGCGGAGGTGCTCGAGCAGGCCCCGGGCACCGCCCCCGGCGAGCCGGTCGCGGCGTAGCCCTCGACCTGATCCGGCGCCGCCGGGGCGCCGTCACAATGCACCGGTGATTTCGCTCGACCCCGCCGGGCTCGTGCTCGTGGCCCTGCTGATCGGCGCCTACGCACGCGCCGTGCGCGTGCTCGGCCGGCGCGGCTACCGCGTATCGCGCGGCCAGCAGACCGCCTGGTACGTGGGCGTCGGCCTCGTCGCGGTCGGCATGCTGGGCCCGCTCGACCGGCTCGCGGACGACCTGCTCACGGCGCACATGGCGCAGCACCTCCTGATCGCCGACCTCGCCGCCCCGTTCCTGCTGGCCGGCGCGCGCAGCCCCGTCCTCTTCTTCCTCCTGCCGAAGCCGGTGCTCGTGAAGCTCGCGCGCCGGCGGCGCCTCCGCGCCGCGTTCCGGTTCGTGCGCCGGCCGCTCGTGGCGCTGCCGATCTACGTCGGGATCCTCTACACGTGGCACCTCGCATTCGCCATGGACGCGGCGCTCCACCACGAGTGGCTCCACGGCATCCAGCACCAGACGTTCGTGCTCGGCGCGCTGCTCGTGTGGTGGCCGGCGATCGAGCCCAACCGGCGGCCGATGCCGGCCGAGCTGTGGAAGGGCGGCTACATCCTCGGCGCGCGCGTGCTCTCGATGTTCGTCGGGATGGGCCTGCTCGTCTCCCGCCACGCGGCCTACTCGTTCTACGCCGAGCGGGGCGGCAGTCACGGTCTCTCGCCGGTGTCGGACCAGCAACTCGCCGGGGGGCTGATGATGTCGGTCGACGTCCTGGTGATGCTCGTCGCGCTCGCGTTCTTCTTCTGGCGCGCCGGCGTGGCGGAGGACAGCCGCGAGCGCGCGGAGCGCGCGGCGCCGGTCGCGGGCTAGGCTAAGCCGCTCAGCCCACTCGAAGACGAAGGAGATGGCCATGCCCGGCCTAGCGGGTCGCATGTCCACCGTGATCAAGGCGAAGGTTTCAAAGCTTCTCGACCGCGCGGAGGACCCAGGAGAGACGCTCGACTACGGCTACCAGAAGCAGGTCGAGCTGCTCCAGAACGTGAAGAAGGGGATCGCCGACGTCGTCACGTCGAAGAAGCGGCTCCAGATGCAGTCCGGGAAGCTCGAGCAGAGCGTCGCGAAGCTCGACACCCAGGCCCGCCAGGCGCTGGCGTCCGGGCGCGAGGACCTCGCACGCACCGCGCTCGAGCGCAAGGCGCTCGCCCAGACCGAGCTCCAGTCGCTCGACACGCAGATCGCGGAGCTCGAGAACCAGCAGACGCAGCTGATCGAGAACGAGAAGAAGATGAAGGCCAAGATCGAGACCTTCCGCACCAAGAAGGAGGTCATCAAGGCCCAGTACTCCGCGGCCGAGGCCCAGGTGCGGATCTCCGAGGCCGCCAACGGCGTGGGCGAGCAGATGGCCGACCTCGGCCTGGCGATCCAGCGCGCCGAGGACAAGACCGAGAACATGAAGGCGCGCGCCGGCGCGGTCGAGGAGCTCGAGAAGGCGGGGGCCTTCGAGGACCTGACCGCACTCGGCTCGGGCCCGAACGACGACATCGACCGCGAGCTCTCGCAGCTGTCAGCCGGCACCCAGGTCGAGTCCGAGCTGGCGGCCCTGAAGGCCGAGATCGGACCCGGCGGCGGCGACGCCCCCGCGCTCGAAGAGGGGAAGGCCGAGCAGCAGCCGGGTGAGGGCCAGTGATCGTCCGAATCGTGAACCACGGCCAGTTCGAGGTGCCGGACGACCTGGTCGACCGGCTCAACGAGCTGGACAACGAGGCCGTGGCCGCCGTCGAGGCCGGTGACGAGGCGCGCTTCCACGAGCTGTTCGACCAGATGCATCAGCTCGTGAAGAACGACTGCGCGCCCGTGCCGGACGACGAGCTGGTCACCTCGCAGGTGATGATCCCGCCGGCCGACCTCACGTTCGAGGAGGCCAGGGGCGAGTTCACCGGCGATGGGCTGATCCCGGACTAGCACCGCCTGCCGTAAAGATTTCCTGCAGGCGGTTTAGCCCGGCCCCGTTCCGAAAACAGGCGGGGTATGGGACGGCACCCCAACCACAACCGAATAGACAGGCCGGGGCGCGATGCGTCCGGTCGCTTGGATACGAAGCCGCAGGACCCGAGGACCAATACCCGCCCCCGCGGAAACGGCCCGGTGGACTCCGGCGAGACGGAGAAGAGCGCCCGAAAGCTGAGAGACGTACTGGGGCACTAGCAGCCCCTTCGGCTGACCCGGCCGGTGCGCGGCAGCCCCCCGCCGCGCGCCGGCCGCAGCCGGCCGCTCCCCAGTCTATAGCGGGATCTCCCAGAGCGGGAACCAGCGCTCCAGCTCCTGCTCGAGCGGCAGCTCCTTCTCGAGCTGGGCCTTGAGCTGGAACTCGCGCTCGTTGTTGCGCTTCTGCTCGCCCGGCGCGGGCACGAACGGGTAGTAGGCGCCGCGCTTGAAGTTGTAGATGAAGTAGATCGGGCGGCCCTCGTCCTCGAAGGCGAACACGGCGGCGAGCAGGCGATCACCGTAGCCGCCCGCCTCGAGCTCGCTCGACACCACGTTGAGCGATACGACGAGATCCTCGAAGTCGTCGTCGCGAAGGATCATCCAGCGGTAGCCGAACTGGTCGTCGGCCGTCTCGATCTTCGTGCCGGTGTCCTCGGCCGAGCCGCGCAGCAGCTCCTCGGTCTCGGTCACGATGCCCTTGAAGTCGGCCGTCGCCAGCGGCTGGAAGACGATCCCGGCAGCGTTGCGGTGCTTGAGCGAGAGCGCCGTCTCCATCGTGACCTGTGCCGTGACCATGGCGAACAGCCGGTCGCGCGCCGGCTCTTTCAGCTTCTTGCGACCGCCCAGCAGCGCGTCGAGGAAGCCCACGGTCGGGGCCGGCTAGGCGGCGACCGCGGCGGGGCCGGTCGCCTGCAGCTGCGCCTCGATGCGGCTCAGCGCCTCGATCCGCTTCTCCATCGGCGGGTGCGACATGAACAGCGTGCCGATCGACTTCTTGACGCTGGTGGGGACGATGAAGAACGCGTTCATCTTGCCGACGGTTCGGAGGTCCTGGTCGGGCACGCGCTGCATCGCGTCGGCGATGCGCATCAGCGCCGAGCTGAGCGCGCTGGGACGGCCGGTGATCAGCGCCGCGCCGCGGTCCGCCGAGTACTCGCGGTAGCGCGACAGGGCGAGCATCAGGAAGAACGAGACGATGTAGACGACGAACGAGACGAGCAGGATCACGATGAAGGCCGGGGCGCCGTCGTCGTCGTCACCGAAGCCGCCGCCGAACCAGAGACCCATCTGGGCGATCATCGACGCGATCGTGGCGAAGAAGCTGGCGATGGTCATGATCAGCACGTCGCGGTTCTTGACATGCGTGAGCTCGTGCGCCATCACGGCCTCGAGCTCGTGCGGCTCGAGCACCTCCATGATGCCGGTGGTGGCGCACACCACGGCCGACTTCTGCGAGCGGCCCATCGCGAACGCGTTGGGCATCTTGTTGTCGGCCACGGCGATCTTCGGCTTGGGAAGGTCGGCCTGGATGCAGAGCCGCTCGATCATCGCGTGCAGGCCCGGTGCGTCCTGGGGCGTGGTGATCTTGGCCCCCATGGCCGCCAGCGCGAGCTTGTCCGAGAGGAACAGCTGCGCGAGCGCGATGCCCGCGATGACCACGACCATGATCCCGATGCCGGCTCCGGCCGTGAGGAGCACCGCCGCGAAGGCCGTGTAGAGCAGGCCGAGCAGCAGCATCGTGAAGAGCATCCGGAACTGGAGTCCGGTGTCGCGTGGGAAGACTGTGCGAGGGCCGGCCATGCCATTGATTCTAGAGGGCGGGGACCCGCGGCTCGTGAGGTTTTGGGCCAGTAATCTCGTTGGCGCGTGCAGCCAGAGATCCACGTCGCCGGCCTCACGATCCAGACGTTCGGGATCTGCTTCGCGCTCGCCTTCGCGGGGTGCGGGCTGGTCGCGGCCCGGCGCTTCCGCGAGCTCGGCAAGCCGGTTGACTGGGCCTACGAGATTGTCTTCGCCGCGCTCGTCGGAGGGCTCGTGGGCGCCCGCCTCGACTACATAATCGAGAACTGGGACAGCGCGAAGCACGACCTGCTCGGCAGCATCTTCTCGGGCTCGGGCCTGGTGTGGCTCGGCGGGGTCGTCGGTGGGGCGATCGGGGTTCTGCTCTGGGCCTGGCGGCGGGGCTTCCTCGGGCTGGCGCTGCTCGACGCATGTGCCCCGCTCCTCGCGCTCGGCTACGCCGGGGGCCGGGTCGGCTGCCAGGTGTCGGGCGACGGCGACTACGGCAAGGCCTCCGACCTTCCGTGGGCGATGGCGTACCCGCACGGCACGAAGCCGATCGACACCAAGGTCCATCCGACCCCGATCTACGAGACGCTCACGATGGGCCTGATCGCGCTGGCGCTGTGGCAGCTGCGCGACCGCGTGCGGCCGGGGATCCTGTTCGCGCTCTGGCTCCTGCTCTCGGGGCTCGAGCGCGTGCTGGTCGAGTTCATCCGCCGCAACGACCACGCGGCCCTCGGCCTCACCCTGCCGCAGCTGATCAGTGTGGCGATGGCGGCGGTGGGGGCCGCATGGCTGCTGCGGGCGCGGCGACCGCTCTGGTCGAGCGCCGAGGCCCCGGCCTAGCGGACCGGTCCGTGATGCTTCGCGTGCGCCGCCGGTGAGGCCGGGGTCGACCCGCTGAAGCTCACCGAGCTCGCGATCAGCGCGGCGGCGAGCAGGCTCATCGTCGCCAGCTTCAGGCGCCTCGGCGTCATCCAACCGAACCGCCGCGCCGCGAGCCACGAGCGTGCTCCGGACGCGGCGCTGGCGGCGACTAGGGCGCACTGCGCGCACATGCGCCGATCGTAACCCGTTTACGCCCCGCAGCCCCACTGAAAGCGAGAATCATTCTTGATAACGTCAGGCCGCGATGCGTGGCCTTGCCCCAGCCCTCGCCACCGCGCTGCTGGTCGTCTCCGGAGGCGCGCTCAGCGCGTGCGGCGGCGCATCGAGCCGTGCCGGCGGCCGCGTGCGCGTGGTGGCGGCCGAGAACTTCTACGGCGACATCGTCGCGCGGGTGGGCGGTGGCCATGTGGATGTGACGAGCATCATCCACAGCCCCACGGCGGACCCACACGAGTACACGGGCACGACTCAGGACACCGAGGCCGTGGCGCACGCCCGGCTCGTGATCGTCAACGGCGCGGGCTACGACGGCTTCATGGAGCGCCTGCTCGCCGCGGCGCCGTCGTCGGACAGGACGGCGATCCACGTCGATGACCTGCTCGGAGTCGCCGGCCGCGACCCGAATCCGCACCTCTGGTACGACCCGCGAACCGCCCCTCGGCTCGCGGACGCCGTGGCCCGCGCTCTGACGAAGGCGGACCCGGCCCATTCCGCCGACTACCGCCGCGGGGCATCCCGCTTCACCGCGTCGCTGGCGCCGATCGACCGTGAGGTGGCGTCCCTGCGGCGCTTCGCGGGCACGCCCTTCGCCTACACCGAGCGGGTGCCCGAGTACCTGACGCGGAGGATCGGGCTGGTGCTCCGGACACCGCCGGCGTTCGCGAAGGCCGACGAGGCGGGCGTCGATCCGCCGCCGCAGTCCGTGGCCGCGATGCGCGCCCTGGTCACCGGGCACAGGGTCAAGCTGCTCCTCTACAACGCGCAGGCGGACTCGCCGGCGGCCGCGAGCGTCCGGAGCCTCGCGAAGGCCGAGGGCATCCCGGTGGTCGGCGTCACCGAGACGCCGCCTCCTCACGTGGGCTTCGTCCGCTGGCAGCTCGGCCAGCTGATCGCGATCAAGGCGGCGCTGTCGCGGCCATGAGCGAGCGCCGCTTCCAGGCTGAGCCCGGTCCCGTCATCCGGCTGGCGGGCGCGGCGATGCGCTACGGCGACCGCACGCTCTGGGAGTCCCTCGACCTCGAGGTCGGCGCCGGCGAGTTCCTCGCCGTGATCGGGCCGAACGGCGCCGGGAAGAGCACCCTCCTGCGGGTGCTGCTGGGACTCGAGCGCCTGTCCGCCGGAAGCGCCGAGGTGCTGGGCCGCGCGCCGCGCCGCGGGAACGCCTCGGTGGGCTACGTGCCGCAGCAGCGGGCATTCGACCGCGAGCTTCCGCTGCGCGGACGCGACCTGGTCCGTCTCGGTCTCGACGGCCACCGGTGGGGCCTCCCGTTCCCGCGCGCGGACGCCCGTGAGCTCGTGCAGCATGCGCTCGACGAGGTTGGTGCGACCGCCTTCGCCGACGCGCCGATCGGCCTCCTCTCCGGCGGCGAGCAGCAGCGGCTCGGTATCGCCCAGGCGCTACTGCGGGATCCCGACGTCCTGCTCTGCGACGAGCCGCTCCTCAACCTCGACCTGGGTCATCAGAAGGAGGTCGCTCGCCTCATCGCGCGGCGGCAGGCGGAGGCCGGGACCGCCGTCGTGTTCGTCACGCACGAGGTCAACCCGGTTCTGCCGATGGTCGATCGGATCCTGGTCCTCGTCGGCGGCCGCTGGGCGCTCGGGCCCCCGGAGGAGGTGCTCACGACGGAGACGATGACGGCGCTGTACCGGTCGCCCGTCGACGTCCTCCGTGTCCGCGGCCGGATCGTGGTGGTCGGGGCACCGGAGGGCGCGGGCAACGTCGGCCACAACGAGCACTCCGACTTCACCGAGCCACTTCCCTCGTACGACACATGACGATCGCGAGCTTCACGTCGCTCCTCGGTGAGGAGTTCGTCCAGAACGCGCTGGTCGCGGGCGCAATCGCGGCGATCGTCGCGGGCATCGTGGGCCCGTTCGTGGTGGTGCGGAACATGGCGTTCGCCGTCCACGGCATCGCAGAGCTCGGCTTCACCGGGGCGGCCGGCGCCCTCCTCATCGGCCTCGATCCGATCCTCGGCGTGATGGTGGGGTCGCTCGGAGTCGCTGGGTTGATCGGAGCGCTGGGAGTCCGGAGTCGCGAGCGGGACTCCGTGATCGGCGTGATCCTGGCCTTCGGCCTCGGCCTCGGCGTGCTCTTCATCACGCTGTACGACAGGTACGCCACGGGCGCGTTCGCCCTGCTGTTCGGCACGATCACCGGTGTCAGCCGCGACCAGCTGCTCCTCCTGGGCGGCTGCGGACTCGCCGTCGTGGTCGCCCTCGCGCTGATCTATCGCCCGCTCCTCTTCGCGAGCGTCGACCCGGACGTGGCGGAGGCGCGCGGCGTTCCCGTTCGCGCGCTGTCGATCGGGTTCCTCGCGATCATGGCGTTCGCCGAGGCCGAGGCGATCCAGGTCGTGGGTGTGCTGTTGATCCTCTCGCTGATGATCGCGCCGGCGGCAGCGGCGGGACACCTCACCGCGAGTCCGGGGGCCACCGTGCTCCTGAGCGTGGCGCTGGCGCTGCTCGCATCGATCGGCGGGATCCTGCTGTCGCTCGTGACGCCCTATCCCGCCAGCGTCTTCACCACCGGCATCAGCTTCGCGGCCTACGTGCTGGCGCGCCTCTTCGGGAGCCGCCTCCGGTCGGGTTCGGGCCGCCTGCCGCGAGACCCCGTCCCGGCGGTCGCCACGACTACGCTCGGCCCGCATGCGTGACACCGTGGATACCAGCTGGCGGGACCACGCCTTCGACGTGCTCAGGCGCTCGGGCCATCGCAGCGCCCAGGCGCGGAGCGCGCTGATCGACCTCCTCGAGGTGCAGCCGTGCGCGCTCACCGCCCGCGAGATCGACGACGCCCTGCGCGCGGCCGGCCACGGGATCGGCCTGGCGAGCGTGTACCGCAACCTGGACCGCCTCGTGGAGCTCAAGCTCGTGGGGCGGCTCGACGTCGGCCAGGGCGTGGCGCGGTACGAGCGGCTGCTCCCGACCGGGGAGCACCACCATCATCTGGTCTGCGACCTCTGCGGGCGCGTCACCCCCTTTGACGACCGCGCCCTCGAGCAGAGCATCGAGCGGCTCTCCCGCAAGGTGAACTTCCAGGTGGCCGAGCACGACGTGGTCCTGCACGGCGCCTGTGCCGCGTGCGGCGACTGAGCGACGCCTCGATCCTCCAGGCTGTGCCAGGGCGCCAAGTGTCCAGTTGCACGATTCAGGGCTAAAGGTTTGGCCCGGGGTGCCGATAGAGACGTACCGTGACTACGTCCTCCGACAGGGCCCTCCTCCGCTGGCTGCCTCTCGCGGTGCTCCTCGCGGCCGTCGCGGCGGTGCTCCTGACGGTCATTCCTCACCCCTTCGGCTACCACCGGTGGCCGCAGCCGATCGCCTCCAGCCCCCCGGCCCAGGTGGTCAGGGTGGCTCCGGACTCCGTTGCGATGGCCACGGCCTCGCGCGGCGTCGACGCGGCCCCGCGCCGTGCCCCCGTGGTCGCCGAGGCCCGGCGCGCCGCGCCGGTCCGCAACGCGGTCGCCCGCACACGCACGAGCCTCCGGGGCCCCGGCGCTTCGGCACCGGCCACCTCGCGCCACGGGCACGGAGCCGGTCGGTCGGGCGGCGACTCGCGCGGCCACCGCGGCGACTCGCGCGGGAGCAGCGGGCGCGGGCCAGGCTCCGACTCGGGCCCGAAGTCTGGGGCCTCCCCCGGCACGCCGCTCGCTCAGGTCAATCACATTCTCCCTCCGGCTGCTCAGGCCAGGCCTGAGCCCACGCCCGTGCACGCGCCGAAGCCCACCGTGGCGATCGACCGGCGGCCCGAGCGCGACCGGCCGGACTGCGGCGGCGGGCACGGCCGAGGCCGCGCCCGGGGCCACTCCCGGCCGCATGGCCGTGGCCACGGCGCCGGCGCCGAGCGCGACTCCGACTGAGTCGAGTCCCGCTCCGAAAGAGGCGTTACGTCCCGCGGTTTCGGGGAATAAACCAGGTGCTACCCCGCGCCTTATGAATGTCAATCGGGTCACTCTGAGTGCCTTCGGCACCACTGGTGTGCTGCTCGCTGCGTCGCTGACGATGCTGGCGATCGTCAGCGCGCTCGTGACCTTCGACGCCTGGCCCACGCGCGAGGGCGGCGCCACAGCTGACGGCATCGCGATCGAGCGGGCCCCCACTGCGCACCAGGTGCGCGCGGTCCGCCGCGCCGGCGCCGCGTCTGGCAAGAGCTCGCACAGGGGCCGCGATGGCTCCGCCGCCGCGCTCGCGGTGAGCCGCCTCGGCGGCGGCGCGGCCGGACCGGGCGGCCCGCGAGCGACCGACCCCGGATCGCCGGCCGTGCCGGCTGGTCCGACTCCCTACGTCCCGTCGGCGCCGCCCGGCGAGGGCGACCCGACGACGGGCTACCCCGTCAGCAAGAAGGACGACCCGACGACGACGCCACGCCCGATCCACGAGATCACCTGCGGCGCGGGTCAGACCGTCGGGGATGTGAACGGCGGCGCCGGCGCCGCCCTCGGCAGCGCCTGCAAGACCGCAGTGCCGCCGCCTAGCACGAGCGACACCTCCGGGCAGCCGCCGGCGGACGCCGTCACGAGCGGCTAGAGCCGCTCACCCTCCACCGCCCGCTCGACGAAGCGCAGCGCCTCGGCCTGCAGCTCGAGGTCGTGCTGGATCGAGCGGTGATGGCCGCCGGGCAGGAGCAGCAGCCGCTTGGGCTCGCCGGCGGCCTCGAAGAGCTCCTCGGAGACCGTGTACGGGATCTGCTCGTCGCCGCGCGCGTGGAGCAGCAACAGGGCGGTGCGCGGCGACAGCGACGCCACGGCGTCGACGAGCGACACCCGCTCCAGCCACGGCTCGAGCGCCGGGCCGTCGGCCTCGAAGCCGTCGAGCCGGCCCGACCTGAGCCCGCGGAGCAGGAAGTCCTCGGGTGCCGGACAGATCGCGACGACGGCATCGACCAGCCCGTCGGCGGCGGCGCCGAGGATGGCGCAGAACCCACCCATGCTGGATCCGCGCAGGGCGATCCGCGGCGTGTGCTCCCGCATCACGCCGCACATGGTCAGTACGTCGTCGACTGCCTCCGGCCCGAAGCGGCCCCCGGAGCGACCGTGCCCGCGCGCGTCGAAGGACAGCGCCGCCATGTCGTACGCGACCGCCGCCCGCGCGAAGTCGAAGTGGCTCTCCTTCGCCGACCCGGCACCGTGGCAGATCACGACCCCGGCGCGCGGCTCGACCGGCGGCAGGAACAGCGCGTAGGCCAGGCCGTCGCGCGTCCCCAGATCCGGCCTGGCCGGGAGGGGGTGCTTCATACTTGCTCGAATTATGGCCGCGGTGGGACAGCAGGGCATCGAGGGCCTCGAGCACGTCTTCCCGCTCGGGTCACGGATCGACGAGGCGGGGCGCCTCGAGATCGGCGGCTGCGACGCGATCGAGCTGGCCGAGCGCTTCGGCACGCCGGCTTACGTCTACGCGGAGGACGACATTCGCGCCCGCGCCCGCGCTTACGTCGAGGC
>JAXDHW010000091.1:0-2597 GCA_034664365.1 Thermoleophilaceae bacterium | reverse complement strand
CCGCCGCGGGCGAGCCAGCAGCTCGCCGCCGCAGTTCGGGCAGGTTCCGGACATCTCGTCGGTGCACGAGGCGCAGAACGTGCACTCGAAGCTGCAGATGCGCGCGTCGCCGGCGTCCGCCGCCAGGGCCGCGCCGCACTTCTCGCACTCGGATCGCATCTCGAGGGCCATCGGGCCGTAGCTTACGCCCGCGCGGCGCGCGGGTTGCGCGCCCGCCCCGCGAGGCGTACCCTTCACGTCAGGCGGCCGGGACGGCCGCCGCGAGACGAAACTCCAGCAAAATTACGGTTTTTCAAGCGGGACAGGACCACCGACACTTGAGACAGACCCTTACCAACTCGATCGAGGGACGCCCCGGAGGGAGGATCGAAGGGCGCTCCTAGGCACTGACCGCGCGCGACGATCCGCGCGCACCCGCTCACGAGAACGCCTGGTGTCTCGCGGCAGCCCCGCCGCGCCGACCGAGAGCGACCTGAGGCGCGCGCCAGACGCGCGACCCGGAGGAGAGCGGAGAGATGGAGATCGTCGTTGGAGCGGCAGTCGCAGCGGTTGTCTCGGCGGTGGTGGTGCTGCTCATGGGGCGTCCGCGCGGCGCCCGTGTGGCAGTGGCGGACTCGGGACGTCCGGTCGATCCACCCGGCCGCGGTCCCAGGCGCGCGGAGCTGAGCGCCGCCACCGCGACGAGCACTGCGCCCGCCGTCCCGGAGCCGCCGCCGGCTGACGCACACGCCGAGCCGGGCCCGGCCGGCGACGTCGTCCGCAGCGCCATCGACACCGAGCTGCGCGAGCGCCGCGCCGAGATCGCCCGCATCGAGGAGCGCATCCTCAGCAAGGAGGAGGCGCTCGACGGCCGCCTCGGCGAGCTCGAGCGTCGCGAGACCTCGCTCGGTGACCGCGGCCGGAACCTCGACCGCGAGGTGCAGAAGCTCAAGGCCTCCAAGCAGGAGCAGCTCCGCGAGCTCGAGCGGATCTCGGGCCTCACCGCCGGCCAGGCCCGCCAGATCCTCCTGCGCGAGCTCGAGGAGGAGCTGCGCCACGACAGTGCCCGGCTCGTCCGCCAGATCGAGGAGGAGGCGCGCCGCGACGCCGAGCGCCGCGCCCGGAGCATCCTCGCCACCGTGATGCAGCGGATCGCGGGCGGGCACGCGTCGGAGACCACGGTGTCCGTGGTCCACCTCGACTCGGACGACCTCAAGGGCCGCATCATCGGCCGCGAGGGCCGCAACATCCGCGCGCTCGAGAACCTGACCGGGATCGACTTCATCATCGACGACACGCCCGGCGCCGTCCTCCTGTCCGGCTTCGACGGCGTACGCCGCGAGATCGCGCGCCTCACGCTCGAGAAGCTGCTCCAGGACGGCCGCATCCACCCGGCGCGGATCGAGGAGTCCTACTACCAGGCGCGCTCCGAGATCGAGAACCACATCGCCGAGGTGGGGGAACAGGCCGTGCTCGAGGCCAACGTCGGGACGGTGCACCCCGAGCTGTCCAAGCTGCTCGGCCGCCTCCACTACCGCACGAGCTACGGCCAGAACGTGCTCGCGCACTCGATCGAGTGCGCGAGGCTTGCGTCACTGCTCGCGGCGGAGCTCGGCGCCAGTGAGAAGTGCGCCGCGCGCGCCGCGCTGATGCACGACATCGGCAAGGCGGTGAGCCACGAGGTCGAGGGCCCGCACGCGCTCGTCGGCGGCGAGTTCGCGCGCCGCTACGGCGAGACGGAGGCCGTCGCGCACGCGATGGAGGCACACCACAACGAGGTCGAGCTCAGGACGGTGGAGGCCGTCATCGTGCAGATCGTCGACTCGCTCTCGGGCGCCCGCCCGGGCGCGCGCGGCGAGTCGCTCGAGCAGTACACCAAGCGCCTGCGCGACCTCGAGGAGATCGCCAAGCGCCACGCCGGCGTCGAGAAGGTCTACGCGATGCAGGCTGGCCGAGAGATCCGCGTGATCGTGCAGCCGGAGGAGGTCGACGACGACACCGCCGCGCTGCTCTCGCACCGGATCGCGCGCGACGTGGAGAAGGAGCTCGAGTACGCCGGACAGATCAAGGTCACGGTGATTCGCGAGAGCCGCGCCGTGGACTTCGCTAAGTAGCCTTGGGCGCCGTGAAGCGCTACCACGTCACGACGTTCGGCTGCCAGATGAACGAGCACGACTCGGAGCGCATGAAGGGCATGCTCGAGTCGCTCGGCTACAGCGAGGCCGAGGAGCGCGAGAGCGCCGACCTGATCCTCTTCAACACCTGCTCGATCCGGGAGTCGGCCGACAACCGGCTGATCGGTCACCTGGGCGAGGCCAAGCGGCTCAAGGCCGAGGACCCCGACCGCGTCGTGGGGATCGGCGGCTGCTGGGCGCAGTCGCTCAAGGACGAGGTCTTCGAACGCTTCCCGTTCGTCGATGTCGCCTTCGGCCCGGGTCAGGTGCCCAAGCTCGCCGAGTTCCTCACGAGCGACAGCCTCACCGCCCAGGGGTTCTTCGAGTTCGAGGGCTTCACCGGCCATCTGCCCGCCAAGCGCGAGCGCGACTTCCAGGGCTGGGTTCAGATCTCGGTCGGCTGCAACTGCGCATGCGCCTACTGCATCGTGCCCTCGACCCGCG
>JAXDHW010000060.1:0-6445 GCA_034664365.1 Thermoleophilaceae bacterium | reverse complement strand
GAGCTCACCAAGCTCCGGCGCGAGCGGATCGGGTTCATCTTCCAGTTCTTCAACCTCCTGCCGATGCTCACGGCCGAGGAGAACGTCCTGATCCCGCTGCGGATCGCGGGTCGCGAGCCCGATCAGGACTGGTACGGCGACCTGATCGACCGCGTCGGCCTGCGCGACCGGCTCTCGCACAAGCCGAGCGAGCTGTCGGGCGGGCAGCAGCAGCGGGTGGCGATAGCGCGCGCGCTCGTCTCGCGGCCGATGATCGTGTTCGCGGACGAGCCGACGGGCAACCTCGACTCGCAGACGAGTACCGAGATCCTCGGGCTCCTTAGCGCGATGGTCGAGCAGTTCGACCAGACGACCCTGATGGTCACGCACGATCCGTCCGCCGCGGCGATCGCCGACCGGGTGCTGTTCCTCGACGACGGGCGTCTCGTGCAGGACATCGGCAAGTCGAGCGCCGACGACATCGTCCGGACGATGGAGGAGCTGAGGGCTTGAGGCGCGTAACGCTGCGCGGCCTCGCCGCACGGCCGGTCCGGACCGTCCTGACCGCGCTGGCGATCATCCTCGGCGTGGCGATGGTGAGCGGCACGTACGTCCTCACCGACACGATCGACCACGCCTTCAACTCGATCTTCGCGAGCTCGTACAGGAACACCAGCGCTGTGATCGCCGGCAAGAAGGTCGTCGACGAGTCGAGCAGCGGGGCCGCCACGGTGCCGGCGTCGCTCCTCCCGAAGGTGCGGAAGCTCGGCGGTATCCAGGAAGCGGCGGGGGCGATCTACTCGTTCGAGGGCACCTCGGACCTCGCGAAGCTCGTGGGGAAGGACGGGAAGACGCTCGGGACCGACCAGCAGCCGAGCTTCGGGTTCGGGTTCGACGCGCGCGACTCGCGCTTCAACCCGCTCACCCTGACCGCCGGCAGATGGGCCGCCGGGCCGGACCAGGTCGTGATCGACAAGAACACGGCGGGGGAGCACAACCTCGGAGTGGGCGACACGGTCGGCGTCTCGTCGCAGGGCCCGACACGCCAGTTCACGATCTCGGGCGTCGCGAAGTTCGGCGAGGTGGAGTCGCTGGGCGGGGCGACGATCGCGGTGTTCGACGTGGCGACCGCCCAGAAGCTCCTGCACAAGGAGGGCCAGTACGACGCGATCTTCGTCGCCGGCGCCTCGGGCACGCCGCCGTCGCAGCTCGTCAACGAGATCAAGCCGCTGATCCCGGCGAACACGTCCGTGAAGACGGCGGATCAGCAGGCCGCGTCCAACTCCAAGGAGACGAAGAAGTTCATCAGCTTCATCCAGGCGTTCCTGCTCGCGTTCGCGGCGATCGCGCTGTTCGTCGGCTCGTTCGTGATCTACAACACGCTGTCGATCACGGTCGCGCAGCGCACGCGCGAGTTCGCCACGCTGCGGACGCTCGGCGCCACGCGCAGGCAGGTGCTCCGCGCGGTGCTCCTCGAGGGGTTCGTGGTCGGCCTGCTCGCCTCCGCGGTCGGGCTGTTCCTCGGGCTCGCGCTGGCGAAGGGGCTCAACGCGATCTTCGACGCGCTCGGGCTCTCGCTCCCGCACACCGGCACGGTCTTCAAGCAGCGCACGGTGATCGTGTCGCTCGTCCTCGGGACCGCGATCACGGTGCTCGCCACCATCGCCCCGGCGCGGCACGCGACGCGCGTGGCGCCGATCGCGGCCGTGCGCGAGGGCGCGGCGCTGCCGCCGTCGGGCGTGTCGCGGCGCTCGCCCATCATCGGCGGGCTCGTGTTTCTCGCGGCGCTGGCGGTGCTCCTGTACGCGTCGTTCGCGGACCTCAAGGTCGGCGACGCGCTGATCCTGCTCGGCCTCGGCTGCCTGCTGCTGTTCATCGCCGCCTCCATGAACGCCGCGCGACTGGTGCGGCCGCTCGCGGCCGCACTGGGGGCACCGGTGCGGCGCCTGGGCGGCGGCCCGGGGCGGCTCGCCGCCGAGAACTCCACCCGCAACCCGGCGCGCACCGCCCGGACGGCGGCCGCGCTGATGATCGGGCTGGGCCTGGTGGCACTCGTCGCCACGCTCGGTCAGGGCCTGCGCGAGTCGGACAAGCAGTCGCTCAGCCGGCAGGTCAGCGCGGACTACGTGATCACCTCGAAGAACGGCTTCGACACCTTCGCCGCGGCGGCGGCGGAGGCGGCGGCGAACGCGCCGGGGGTCGACGTGGCCACGAGCGTTCGCGAGGAGCGCGCGAAGGTGTTCGGCAAGAGCGAGCGGGTGGACGGGGTCGACCCGGAGATCGCCACGGTGCTGCACCTGAACTGGGTGAAGGGGTCCGACGCGTTGCTCGGACGGCTCGGCACCGAGGGCGCGGTGGTGGAGAAGGACTACGCGAAGAAGAACCACCTGACCGTCGGCGGGAGCTTCCAGATCACCACGCCGGCCGGCAAGCACGTGTCGCTGCGCGTGGCAGGCATCCAGACGCCGCGGACGATCGACAAGCTCGATCCGCTCCTGTCGAAGATCGTGATCGCGCGGGCCGCATTCGACGGAGCCTTCCCGCGCGGCAAGGACGTGCTCGCCTTCGTCAAGGTGCCGGGCGGCGCAAGCCCGGAGGCGACCACCGCGCTCCACGGGTCGCTCGATTCGTTCGCCGACGCGAAGGTCGCGACCAAGCCGGGGTGGGTGAAGGACCGCTCGTCGGGGTTCAGCACGCTGCTCAACCTGCTCTACGTGCTGCTGGCGCTATCGGTGGTCGTGAGCCTGTTCGGGATGGTCAACACGCTCGTGCTGTCGGTGTTCGAGCGCACCCGCGAGGTGGGAATGCTGCGCGCCGTGGGGATGACGCGGCGTCAGGTCCGGCGAATGGTTCGCGGGGAGAGCGTGATCACCGCGCTGATCGGCGCGGGGCTCGGGTTGCCGCTCGGCGTGGCCGTCGCGGCCCTCGCGACCCACGCGCTCTCCGACGAGGGCGTGGCGTTCTCGCTACCGGTCGGCACGCTGATCGTCTTCACGATCGTGGCGTTCATCGCCGGGATCCTCGCCGCGGTGGCCCCGGCCCGCCGCGCGGCGCGGCTGAACGTGCTCGAGGCGCTGGCCTACGAGTAGGCGGCGGTCCGTCGGGCGGCGGACCGTGTTCGAACGGTTGTGAACGTGCGACTTGCTTGGTTGCTGACGGTGACGGCGGTAATCCTGCCAGCCGGGGAGACATCCGCCAAGCCGCGCTTCGAGCCGGTTGCCAAGGCGTCGGGCGGAGTGGTGGCGGGGTCGCGCTACATCGCGTGGCCCGGGACCGGTGGGGGCGCGCCGATCCGGCTGGTCGACATGAAGAAGGGCGAGCAGCGCGCGGTTCCATTACCGCCCGGCTGCGAGTCAGGCTGGGCGCCGTCGAAGATAGGAGCGGGAAAGCTGGTTTGGGAGTGTTACGAGAACGAGGCTCTGGTCCAGGACATAGCGAGCGGCGCGGAGTACCACGTGGACTTATCTGGTGGCGACGCCGATGGCGTCGGCGCGCGCTGGGTACGGATCTTGGTCCCAGGTGACGACCATGACTACCAGTCGTACGCCTGGACTGACTACAGAACGGGCGAAGGTCCATCATCGCGCGCCGCGCGACGCGCTCTCTATCGCCGGCGCTGGGTCGACGATCTCGACTTCCCCTCGCTCGCCCGCCGGCTGTGCGCGCCCATCCAGCGGGACCGGGCAAGCGGGCCGCTCTTCCAGGCGTTCCAGTACGAGAAGCCGTGGGCGCTGCGCATCCTCGATTACCGCCGGCTTCTGCTCGATCGCTGCGGTCGCAGTTCCACGATCTTGGCGAAACGCCCGGTCAGGAACCAAGTGCTGCGCGACGGCTGGGTCACCTGGGCGGACGCCCGGGGCGTGCACGCCTATCTGCCCCGGACGCGCCGGTCGGTCGGATGGAAGCTCGACGAGATCGGTCCGCACGTAGCGGATAACTGCATTCTGCAGGTCACCCATACGAGGCGCGCGATCTTCGTCGCGGCGACGCGGGATTGCTTCGCACGCAGCGCCCGGATCTACATCGCCCGGCGCCCCGCCGGTTAGAACAACTGGTTCTCGCCGCCGAAGACGTCGGACACCGACTCGTCGGTGAAGATGCGGCGGACGGTGTCGGTGAGGATGTCGGCGGAGGTGAGCACGCGGATCATGTCCGGCGCGCCGGCGCGGACCGGCACCGTGTCGGTGACCACGATCCCGGACAGCGGCGAGTTGGAGAGCGTCTCGAAGGCGCGGCCCGAGAAGAGGCCGTGGGTGGCCACGGCGTAGACCTCGCTCGCGCCCGCGTCCATCACGGTCTGGGCGCCCGCCGCGAGCGTGCCGCCGGTGTCGATGATGTCGTCGACGATCACCGCGCGGCGTCCCACGACCTTCTCCTTACCGATCACGTAGCCGATCTCGGCGACCTGCTGGGCGGGGCGATCCTTCTCGAGGAGCGCGTAGTCGACCCCAACCTTCTGGGCAAACTTGCGGGTGAGCTTCACACGGCCGGCGTCGGGCGCGACGATGCAGATGTTGCGCGGGTCGTCGCCGAGCTGGTCCTTGACGTACTGCTCGAGGATCGGCATGGCCGTCATGTGGTCGACGGTCTTCGAGAAGAAGCCCTGTAGCTGGCCCGCGTGGAGGTCCATCGTCACGAGCCGGTCGATGCCCACGGTCTCGAGCGACTTGGCCACCACGCGCGCGGTGATCGGCTCGCGCGGGGCCGACTTCTTGTCCTGGCGGGAGTAGCCGTACCAGGGGCAGACGGCGATGACGCGGTGGGCCGACGCGCCGACCGCGGCGTCGATCATCACCAGGAGCTCCATGAAGGCGTCGTTGACGGTCAGGCCCTCGTCCTCGTGGCCGGCGATCGATTGGACGAGGAAGATGTCGGCGCCGCGGATCGACTCGCTGTAGCGGCAGTAGACCTCGCCGTCGGCGAACGTCTTGAGGCCGGCGTCGGTGAGACCGACGCCGAGCTTGTCGGCGATCTTGCTGCCGAGCTCCGTGCTGGCGCGCCCGGCGGCCACCATGAGTCGCTTGCCGTAGTCGATCTTCATGTCGGGCGCGGACCGGGGTGCGGTCTCGACCTCGATCGTCATTCGGAGACCTTCTGGTCTTTCTTTCGGCGGGCGTAGCCCTCGACGTTCTTCTGCGGAGTCCTGGAGATCCCGAGCGCGCCCTCCGGGACGTCGTCCGAGATCACCGATCCGGCGCCAGTGTACGCCTCGTCCCCGACGGTGACGGGAGCTATGAGGGAGGTGTGGATGGAGGTCTTCACGTCGCTGCCGATGGTGGTGCGGTGCTTGGCGCGGCCGTCGTAGTTGGCGGTGATCGTGCTCGCGCCGAGGTTGGTGTTCTCGCCGACGTCCGCGTCCCCGATGTAGGAGAGGTGCGGGACCTTCGTCCCGGCCCCGATCGTCGAGTTCTTGACCTCCACGTAGGTGCCGACCTTCGCCCCCTCGCCGATGTCCGCTCCGGGGCGAAGGTAGGCGAACGGGCCGACGGTGGCCTTCCGGGCGACGCGGCAATCGTGGAGGACGGCGTGGCTGGCGGTCACCTCGTCGCCGATGGTGGCGTCGGTGGCGGTCACGTTGGGGCCGATCTCGCAACGCGCTCCGATCGTGGTGGCGCCGTGGAGCGCGACGCCGGGGCCGATCACCGTGTCCTCCCCTATCTCGACGCCGGCGTCGATCGTGGCGGTGGCCGGCGAGGTGAAGGTCACACCGGCGAGCGCGAGGTCGCGCAGGATGAGCCGGCGCGCGAGCGCCTCCACGTCCATCAGGTCCGCGCGCGTGTTCACGCCCTTGGCCGTGTGCTCGTCGTCGGTCCGGTGCGGCACCACCTTGCGGCCGCGGCCGATCAGGATCGGGATGACCTCGGTCAGGTAGCGCTCGCCGTCGGTCTCCGCGACCTCGTCGAGGGCCTCGAGCAGGTCCCCCGCCGCGAAGACGTACGCGCCGAGGTTGATCTCGCGGATGTCGAGGATCTCCGGGTCGACGCCCTCGGTGCGCTTGGTCTCCACGATGCGCTCGATCGCGTCGCCGTCGCCGCGGACGATCCGCCCGTAGCCGGTCGCGTCCCGCACCTCCATCGTCAGGACCGTGGCGGCGGCGTCGCTTTGGTGGTGGGTGTCGATCATCCCGGCGATCGTCTCGCGGGAGACGAGCGGGTGATCGCCCGAGAGGACGGCCACGTGGTCCGAGTCCTCGATGGCGTCGCGGGCGGCGAGAACGGCGGAGCCGGTGCCCTCGCCCTCGAGCTGCTCCGCGACGTCGACCTGTCCGTCGAGCCGCTCGGCCACGCCCTCGCCGGGCCGCGTGATGCACACGACGCGACCGGCGCCGGCGGCACGAGCCGCCCCGGCGACCCACAGCACCATCGGCCGCCCGGCGACCGGGTGCAGGACCTTGGCGAGCCCCGACCGCATCCGGGTGCCGTGGCCGGCCGCCATGATGAGGACGGTCAGGTCGCGCGCCATCGAG
>JAXDHW010000355.1:0-5432 GCA_034664365.1 Thermoleophilaceae bacterium | reverse complement strand
TCTACGTGCTGGACGGCCCCTCGTCGATCGCCGAGACCGTCCGCCGGCTCGACGCGCAGGGCATCGCGGTGGGCGCGATCAGCGTGTCCCGGCCGTCGCTCGACGACGTCTTCCTCCAGGCCACCGGGCGCCGCCTCGAGGGCGACGAGGAGGCCGAGGCAGCATGAGCCAGGTAGCGCTGCTCGGGCGCCGCGCGGTGCGCGAGGTCGTGCGCATGCCCGAGGCCACGATCCCCACGCTGTTCATCCCGCTCTTCTTCCTCGCGGTGAACGTCGGCCAGGTGACCAAGACGTTCCCCGACTCCACGCCGTTCCTGCACGGCCAGACCTACGCGGCGTTCCAGCTGCCCGTTTCGTTCCTGTTCGCCGTATCGACCGCGACCTCGGGGCTCGCGCTCGTGACCGAGATCGACAACGGCTACTTCGACAAGCTGCTGGTCGCCCCCATCCGCCGCAGCTCGATCATCTTCGGGCGCTTGGCGGCGGACCTGGTGCGCGGGGCGCTGCTGTCCGTGCTCGTGCTGATCGCCGGCCTCGGGTTCGGCGTCGAGGTGAAGAGCGGCGTGCTCGGTGCGGTCGTGCTGATCGCTCTCTCGGCCCTCTGGGGCGTGGCCTACGCGGGGATCGGACTGCTCATGGCGCTCCGCACCCGCAGCGTTCAGGCCACCAACGCGAGCTTCCTCATCTTCTTCCCACTGCTCTTCCTCACGCCCAACTTCGTGCCGTTCGACCGGCTCAGCGGGCTGATGGAGGCGCTCGCGCGCGTGAACCCGGTGAGCTACGTGATCGAGGGGCTCCGCTCGCTGGTGCTCGAGGGCTGGGACGCCGGCAAGCTCGGCGTCTGCCTCGCGGTGATCGTCGCGACCGGGCTGATCCTCACCTGGCTGTCGGTGCGCACGATCGAGCGCTACGACCGCTAGCCCGACGCGCGCAAAAGGCCCAGGGCCCCCGGGAGGACGAGTCTCGGCAAACTTGACCCGCAATGGGTCAGGCGGAGCTGCTGATCGCGGGAATCCTGGTGGCCGTCGCAGGCCTGGGCGCGCTCGCCCGGCGGCTGTCGGTGCCGTATCCGATCGTGCTCGTGATCGGCGGCGCGCTGTTCGGGTTCGTGCCCGGGCTCCCGGCGGTCCACCTCGACCCCCACGTCGTTCTCGTGATCTTCCTGCCGCCGCTCCTCTACTCGGCGGCGTTCTTCGCGAATCTCAACGACATCCGCTCGAACGTGCGAGCGACGACGATCGGCGCGGTCGTGCTCGTGCTCTTCACGATGGCGGCCGTGGCCGTGGCCGCCCACGAGCTGGTCGACGGCCTCCCGTGGGGAGCGGCGTTCGCCCTCGGCGCGGTCGTGTCCCCCACCGACCCCCTGGCGGCCGCTTCGATCATGCGGCGGCTGGACGTGCCGCGGCGAATGGTCAGCTCGCTCGAGGGCGAGGGCCTCTTCAACGACGCCACCGCGCTCGTGGCGTACAAGGTGGCCGTCGTCGCGGTCGTGAGCGGCAGCTTCTCGCTCGCCGACGCGGGGCTCCGCTTCGTGGCGGGGGCGCTCGGTGGCGTGGCGATCGGGCTCGCGGTCGGGTGGGTGATCGCCTTCGTCCGCGCGCGCACCGAGGACATCCAGCTCAGCATCACGATCTCTCTGCTCAGCGGGTATGCGGCGTTCATCCCGGCTGATCAGCTGGGCGCCTCCGGCGTGCTCGCGGCCGTGACCACCGGGATCTACATGGGCATCCGCGGCCCGAGCATCATCTCGCCGCGCACCCGGCTCCAGGGCTTCATGGTCTGGGACATCCTCGACTTCGTCGTGAACGCGACGCTGTTCGTGCTGGTCGGCCTCCAGCTGCGCACGGTCGTCAAGGGTCTGCACGGGTTCTCGGTCGGCGAGCTCGCCGGCTACGCGCTCGCGGTCAGCGCCGTGGTGATCCTGGCGCGGATCGCGTTCTTCTTCACGATGCCCTATCTGATCCGCGTCCTCGACCGGCGCCCGGTCCAGCGCGCGCGGCGGGTGGGCGCGCGCTACCGCTTCGTGCTGGCCTGGAGCGGGATGCGCGGCGCGGTGTCGCTCGCCGCCGCGCTGGCGTTGCCGCTCGAGACCGACGCGGGCACGCCCTTCCCGGACCGCAACCTCCTGATCTTCCTCACGTTCGCCGTGATCTTCTCCACGCTGGTGCTCCAGGGCCTGTCGCTGCCGGCTCTGATCCGGCGCACGGGGATCCACGCCGACGAGGCCGAGGACCACGAGGAGCTGCGGGCCCGGCTCGCCGCCACGAAGGCGGCGCTCGCCCACATCGAGGAGCTCGCGGACGAGGACTGGACGCGCGACGACACGATCGAGCGGATGCGCGGCGCCTACGAGTACCGCAAGCGGCGGCTCGCGGCACGCGCCGGCAAGATCGAGGACGACGGCTACGAGGACCGCTCGATCGCCTACCAGCAGACCATCCAGAGCGTGCTCGCGGCGCAGCGCGAGGCCCTGGTCCGCATGCGCGACGAGCGGAAGATCTCGAACGAGGTGATGAACCGAGTGCTGCGCGAGCTCGACCTCGAGGAGACGCGGCTCGAGATCTGAGGGGTTCCGCTAGTTCTTGGCCGGGAGCAGGCGGAACTTGGCCGTCTTCGCCGGCGAGTGGTTGCCGGCCTTGTCGCTCGCCACCGCTCGGACCTTGTAGCGGCCCGGGAGCAGCTGCTTCTCGTCGCGCTTGGGCTTGAACCCAACGATGTCGATCCCGCGCTCGCCCGGCAGCGTCAGCTTGGCGACCTTCTTGAACTTGCCGTTGACCTTGCGCAGGAACGTGAGCGTCACCTTCGCCTTGTCGGAAAGCTTGAAGCGGATCGAGGTCTCGTCGTCGAGGCGGAACTTTCTCGGCTTGACCGACAGCTTGGTGAGCGACGGGATGGCGAGGAACGAGGCGCCCGCGCTGTCGTTGCCCGGCACCGTGTCGCCCGCGAAGCTCGACACGGTCGCGCGGTTGGCGATCGTGCCCGCACGGAGCGCCCTGACCGTCACCGGCACGGTTCGCGTGCCGCCGGCGGGGATCGTGCCGAGCGAGCACGAGAGCGTCCGGGTTCCCGCGCACGCTCCGCCGGTGCCGACCCGGGCCAGCTTGGCGGGGAGCACGTCCGTGAGCGTGGCGCCCGCGGCGGCGCTGGGGCCGTGGTTGGTGACCTTGTACGTGTACTTCACGGTCCTGCCGACCGGCGCCTTCTTGACCGAGACCGCGGCCGTCACGCCGAGGTTGGCGAAGACCAGCTCCGCGGCACCGATGTCGCAGGCAGCGCCCTGCGGTCGCGCCACGCCGCGCTGGTCGGAGGAGGTGCAATAGCCGGGCTCCGCGTTGTCGATGGCGGGGCTGCCGACCTTCGGTGGCATCGTCTTCGTGGGGCCGCCGTAATTGCCGAGCGGCCGCAGCTTGGGGTCCGTGATCATGTTGCCGTTCGAGATGAAGAAGCAGCTGTCGCCGTTCTCGATGTTGTGACTGCTCGAGCCGACGGTCGTGTCGCAGTTGGAGGCGAAGCTCCCTGCGTTGCCCGAGACGATGCTGTTCCGCACCGTGCTGCCGGCGGCCCCGTAGATGCCGCCGCCGATGCCGTCCCCGCCGCCGCCGCCCGCCACGTTGCCCGCCACGGTCGCGTGCCGGAGCGTAAGCGTGCTGCCGCTCCCGCCGCCCTCGAAGGCGATCGCCCCGCCGAGGCCGTCGCCCTCGGGCCCTCCGCCCCCGGCCACGTTGCCGGCGAGGGTCGAGTCCGTCACGGTGATCGTCCTCTCCGCCCCTGTCGAGTCGATGCCGCCGCCGTTGCCGTTGCCGTCGCCACCCCCCGCGCGGTTGCCGCTGATCGTGCTCTTCGCCACGTCAAGCGTCGCCATCGCAGTCGCGTTGGCCGCCAGGAGCCAGATCCCACCGCCGGAGCCGTCGCCCGACTCGCCGCCGCCGCCGGCCGTGTTGCCGCTGATGGTGCTGTCGACCAGCGTCACCTCCACGTTGACGTTCGCGTTGCCCTGCTCAGTCGCGATCCCGCCCCCGTTGCCATTGAAGTTTCCGCCGCCCGCGGCGTTCCGCGCAACGGTCGAGTGATCGAGCGCGAGCGTACGGCCCGTGCCCGCCGCGGCCTGGTCGAGCCAGATCCCGCCGCCGTAGCCAACATTCGAGTCAGGACCCCCGCCGGCCCTGTTGCCGGTCACCGACGATCTCGTCAGCGTCAGCGTGTCAGCGGCCGGACCCGTGAAGAAGATGCCGCCGCCGACGCCGGTCGTGCCCGTCGGGGCGGCCGTGTTCGCCCTGACCGCCACGCCATCCAGGGTCAGGTCGGTCGACGCATAGATCCCGGCACCCATCGGGTCTTTGCCGCCGCTGATCGCGAGGTCCTTGAGCGTGACCGCGCCGTCGGAGATGAAGAACACGCGGCTCAGGCCGCCGGCGTCGATGATCGTGGTCCCCGCGCCGGCGCCGTCGACCGTGAGGTTCTTGCTGATCTGGAGCTGACCGGTGGTGAGGTGGTAGGTGCCGGCCGGGACCGCGACGGTGTCGTTCGGGTTGGCGTCGATGATCGCCTGGCGCAGCGAGCCCGGCCCCGCGTCGCCGTGGTTCTGGACCTGAACGGTGTTCGCCTGGGCGGCGGGCGCCGCGGCGAGAACGAGGAGTGCTGCTGTCAGGACTGCGCGACGCGCGAAGGGGATGCCTGGCTTGTACTGAATCACGCGGCCCGCGTCAACTAGGCGGCGGCGCCGGGTGCACAGTCGGCGCATTCGAACCAGACGCAGACGTGCGAGTTGCGGCAGATCCCCCAGCGCTCGGCCAGATGGTCCACGATCATCAGGCCGAGTCCGCCGGGCTCTTCCAGGTCGGGATCGTGAGGGGTCCACTCGAAGTCGGGACCGTCGCCGCAGACCTCGCCGCAGATGAGCTCCTCCTCGTGCCGGAAGCGCACGACCAGCTCGCCCTTGCTCTCGGGCGCGTGGACCACGGAGTTCGTCACGAGCTCCGAGACGATCAGCTCGAGCGTGGCGCGCGCCTCGTCGTCGCCGAACGGCATGCCCCGCACGACGCGCCGCGCGTCGGCGGGCGCCGTGGAACTGAGAGACAGGCTGCGTTCGACCACGTCGGCCATCAGGGGCCGTCTGTACCCGGAACGGTGAGGGCTAGGCGCTTACCGCTTGATGATGTTGTGAACCTCGAGCACTTCCGGCTCGCCCGGGTTGATCTCCATTTCGGTCAGGATCGGCCGTAGGCGCTCTCCAAACGCGTCAAGCTGCTCGCGCGAGTCCCAGACCTGGCTGACCTTGAGGTTGCCGTCCGAGCCGAAGCAGAGCTCGTAGTCGAGCCCGTCTGCGGGAAAGACACCGGCCTCCGTGAGGCGTCGGACAACTTCGTCGTACTGCTCTGCTGTCAAAGACGGGGGCGAGAACCGGATTACCAAGCTCACGAGGGGCCTCCATTG
>JAXDHW010000352.1:0-3414 GCA_034664365.1 Thermoleophilaceae bacterium | reverse complement strand
TCTTCGGGCAGGGTGCGGCGAAGGTCGTGCTCTACGACGCCCGGCCGTCCTCGCCCACGCACGGCCTCGTCCAGGAGGTTTTCCTCGGCGACGTCAACCGCGGACTCTTGCGAATCCCGGCCGGCGTCGTCCACGCCGTCGTCAACGTCGGGCCCACCGAGCTCCGTTACGTGAACATGCCCACGCAGCCGTACCGGCACGAGCGGCCGGACAAGCAGCGGCTGCCCGCCGACACGAGCTCGGTCCCGTACGACCTGTGATGCGGGGCCAGCTGGCCCTCGCGGTGGGCCACCAGGCCCGCATCGCGGCCGCCGTGCTGCGCGACGAGTACGCGCGTCCCCTCCCGCGGGCCGCGGACGGGCCGCTGGTGACGGTGGTGATGGCCGCCTACAACCGCGCCGAGGTGCTCCGGTACGCGCTTGCGTCCGCGATCGGCCAGTCGTATCGCAACACCGAGGTCCTCGTGATCGGCGACGCGTGCACGGACGAGTCCGAGGCCGTCGTCGCCGCCACCGCGGCCGGCGACGAGCGCGTGCGCTGGACCAACCTCCCGACGAACACCGGCAGCCAGGTCGGACCCAACCAGGCGGGCCTCGAGGCCGCGCGCGGCGAGCTCATCGCCTACCTCGGCCAGGACGACCTCTGGCGTCGCGATCACCTGGCGCTTCTCGTTGCGGATCTCGACCGGAGCGGCGCCGGTGCGACCTCGACCGTCACCTCGCAGATCTGGCCGCGGCCGGTCCCGACTCGGCGGCTCCTCAGCCCGGCACCGGGTGAGTTCATCCCCACGTCGTCGATGATGCACACGCGCGCGGCGGGCCTGGCCGCGGGCGGCTGGCGCGACCACCGGAAGACCGTCCGACCTCCCGACCTCGACTTCCAGACCCGCCTCGCCGAGTCCGGCAGCACGTTCTCCCGGGTGCGGGCGCTCGGGGTCGTGAAGTTCGCGTCCGCGCAGCGGCCGGGGAGTTACCGCGACCCGAGCGCGCGCGAGCAGGCGGCCGCGGCGCGCAGGATCGACAGGCGTAGCTTCGTCGCGCGCGAGGTGGCGACGGCGGCCGCGCTCGCGCCGCTCCGCCGCTGGTACGGGTCGCCCCCGCCGATCGACCCCGCGAAGGCGGCGACGCCGGGCGGCGTGATCGCGGAGTTCCGGCGGATCCGCGGCCTCGACCCGGGTGGGGAAGCGCGCTAGCCGGCGGCGGGGTCGCTGCCGCGCACGTTGCGAAGTGGCCGCACGTCGGCGGCCGGCGGCGGCTTGCGGCCGGTCGTCTCCGTGAGCAGCTTCTCCAGCTCGGCGACGCGCGCGGAGAGCGCCCTGATCGCGTCGGCCACGGGGTCCGGCAGGTGCGCCCAGTCCGCGTCCGGTCCATCCGGCCGCCGTCCCTCCACCCGCACAGGGTGCCCCGGGTTGCCGACGACCGTCGAGTTCGGCGGGACGTCGTGGATCACCACTGAGTTGGCGCCGACCTTCGTGCCGTGCCCGACGCGGATCGGGCCGAGCAGCTTGGCGCCCGAGCCCACCACCACGTCGTCCTCGACCGTCGGGTGGCGCTTGCCGCGGGCGAACCCCGTCCCGCCGAGCGTCACGCCCTGGTAGAGCGTCACGTTGTCGCCGATCTCCGCGGTCTCGCCGATAACCACACCCGCCCCGTGGTCGATGAACAGGGCGTCCCCCACCTCCGCCGCCGGATGGATCTCGACGCCCGTGACGACCTTGCTCAGGTTGGCGAGCGCGTGGGGGACGATCGGGATGCCGCCGTCATGGAGCGCGTGTGCCACGCGGTGCGAGAGCAGGGCCTGCACGCCGCCGTAGGTGAGCAGGATCTCGGCGCGGCCGATGCCGCGGGCCGCGGGGTCGCGGTCCTGGGCGGCGGTGAGGTCGTGGCGGAGCTCGCGCGCGACTCGGGTGAGGGTGCCTATGCCGAACATGCGCTCAGACCGATTGTGCAGCAGCGGGTACCCGGGCACAGGCGGGGCAGTCTGCGCCGCGTTCGGTCGCCACCAGCGTCTGCTCCATCGAGAGGGCGTCCAGCTGGAGGATCCGGTCGAGGAGCGGGGAGCCGATGCCCGTGAGCAGCTTGAGCGCCTCGAGTGCCTGGATCGACCCGACGATCCCTGCCGTGGCGCCGAGCACGCCCGCCTCGCGGCACGACGGCACGGCTCCCGCCGGCGGCGGTGTGGCGAACGCGCAGCGGTAGCACGCCGAGCGCCCGGGGACGATCGTCATCACCTGCCCGGCGAAGCCGAGCACCGCGCCGGACACGAACGGCACGCCCTGCGCGCAGCACGTGTCGTTCACGAGGTAGCGCGTGTCGAAGTTGTCAGTGCAGTCGAGCACGACGCCGGCGCCCGCGACGATCGCGTCGGCGTTCGCCTCCTCCAGCCGGACCTGGTACTCCTCCACCTGCACCTCGGGGTTGAGCACGCGCAGCTTGATGGCAGCGGTCGTGACCTTGGGGAGGTCGAGGTCGGGCGTGAAGTGGAGCGGCTGACGGTGGAGGTTCGAGAGCTCGACGGTCCCGTCGTCCACGACTCCGACGGTGCCGACTCCCGCCGCCACCAGGTAGAGCGCCGCCGGCGACCCGAGCGCCCCGGCCCCCACCACGATCGCGCTGGCCGAACGAAGGCGCTCCTGCGCCTCGCCGCTCCACTCCGGGAGCACGAGCTGCCGCGAGTAGCGCTCGATCTCGGGGTCGGAGAGCGTCATCGCTTGACGATCGTCACACGGTTGCCGTCGAGCTCCACCTCGTGCCCGTCCTCGCGCGCCGAGCGCGGCACGCTCTCGAGCGGCTCGCCCCGGTCGAGCACCACCTCGAGGCGCTCGCCGGCCGGGAGCGGCTCGAGCGCGAGCCGCGTGCGCACCCAGTTCATCGGGCACGGCACTCCCGTCAGGTCGAGCTCGGTCACGGCGCGAAGAACGGCGTGCTCACGTAGCGCTCGCCCGAGTCCGGGACGATCGCCACGATCCGCGCGCCCTCGAGCTCGGGGCGACTGCCGACCTCGATCGCGGCCCACAGCGCGGCGCCGCCCGAGATCCCGGCGAGGATCCCCTCGCGCCGCGACACGAGGCGCGCGGTGTCCAGCGCGTCCTCGTCGTCCACCGGCACGATCTCGTCCACGACATCGAGGTTGAGCACGGCCGGGACGAAGCCCGCGCCGATCCCCTGGATCTTGTGCGGCCCGGGACGGTCACCCGACAGGACGGCCGACGACTTGGGCTCGACCGCCACCACGCGCAGATCCGGGTTCAGCTCCTTGAGGCGCTCGCCGGCGCCCGTGATCGTTCCCCCCGTCCCCACGCCGGCGACGAGCACGTCCACGTCGCCGCCCGTGTCGCGCCAGATCTCCTCGGCGGTGGTGCGGCGGTGGATCTCGGGGTTGGCCGGGTTCGAGAACTGGTCGGGGATGAACGCG
>JAXDHW010000124.1:0-3502 GCA_034664365.1 Thermoleophilaceae bacterium | reverse complement strand
GCGCCGCTCCAGCTCGGCGTGAAGGCGGTGTTCGCCAAGTCGTTCGCGCGAATCCACCGCCGCAACCTCGTGGCGCAGGGCATCCTGGCGCTGACCTTCAAGGACGACGCCGACTACGACCGCGCCGAGGTCGGCCAACTCTGGAAGCTGCCGAAGGTTCGCGACGAGCTGGGCGAGGGCGGCGACATCACCGTGGAGGTCGACGGCGACACGTTCTCCGTCACCCACGACTTCGCGCCCAAGGAGCGCGAGATCCTCATCGAGGGCGGTCTCCTGCATTGGCTGCAGGAGCACGGGGAGCAGACCTGACCGCCGGACTGGGTCCGCGCCCGCGCAGGAAGCTGGCGGTGCTCGCGTGCATGGACGCGCGCCTGAACCCGTACGACATCCTCGGCCTCGAGGCGGGCGACGCCCACATCATCCGCAACGCGGGCGGGCTCGTGACGGACGACGCGATCCGGTCGCTCGCGGCGTCGCAGCAGCTGCTGGAGACCGAGGAGATCGTGGTCGTCATGCACGAGGACTGCGGGTTGCACAACGGAGATGCGGACGAGCAGCTGCGGTCACTGGGAGCCTTCGCCGACCTCGAGGGGACCCTGCGCGAGGGGATCGCCCGGCTCCGGGCGTGCCCCGAGCTACCGGCGCGCGACCGAATCCGCGGTTACATCTTCGACCCGGCCACCGGTGCGCTCCGCGAGGCCGGCTAGCGTCAGCAGCTGCTTGCGGGCCATGGGAAGGTCGAGGTAGGGCAGCAGGCTCCGTCGCGTGCGCGACCGGATCCTCATCAGGAGCCGGCCCTCGAGGGCTGCGTAGCTCACCGCGAGCCCCGACCCGCGCACGAGCGTGATCGAACGGTCCTGCTCGAAGCTCGCGAGCCGGAAGATCGTCATGAACCGCTGGCCGGGCTCGAGCCGCTCCAGGCCGGGGGTCAGCTCGCGCGGGCTGCGGCGGCCGAAGTTGTCGATCAGGTCGTAGCTGTAGGGCGCGGCGCGGAGCTGGCACAGCCAGCGGAAGACCGTCGGCGGCGGGGCGTCGACGTCTACGGCACGGTTGAGCACGATCGGAGCCTCCGGGATGAGGTCGTCACAGGGCAGTGAGAGAGCCCGTTCGCTCTCGGTCGAGCCCCAACTGTGCGCTGCGTGCCGGAGGGCGGTCACCTAGAGCCGCTCCTCCACGGAGCGGACCTTGTCGTCGAGCGTTTGGTCGGGCTTGTCGCGGCGCTCGTCGAGCTTGAGGACCGAGTAGACGCGCGGCACCCCGGACTCGAACGGCACCGCGTGGAGCTCGCCGACGACCGCGAGGATGTCGGCGGTCGAGCCCTCGAGCGACGTGCCCATCGCGTGCATCTGGAAGCGGACGCGGTCCTGCGCGCGGAGGCGGCGCTGGATCTCGGCGATGTACTCGCTCGCGCTCGCGTCGGGGCGGCCGAGTGCGATGACCGTCAGGTCGGCGGTCGCCACCTCAGGACAGGCTCGTCCAGACGGTCTTGATCTCGAGGTAGGCGTCGAGGTTGGCGTGGCCCATCTCGCGCCCGATACCGGATGCCTTGTAGCCGCCGAACGGCGCCGCCGGGTCGCTGGGGCCCCACACGTTCACGTAGATCGACCCGGCCTTGAGCATCGCGGCGAGCCGGTGGGCGTTGCCCACGTCGCGGGTCCACACGCCGGCCGCCAGGCCGTACTCCGTGGCGTTCGCTCGCGCGGCCACCTCCTCGAGGTCCTCGTACGGCATCGCGACCAGCACCGGTCCGAAGATCTCCTCGCGGGCGATCTTCATGTCGTCCCGCACCCCGGCGAACAGCGTGGGACGGATGAAGAGGCCGTCGCCGTCGCCGCCCACGACCTGCTCGGCGCCCTCGTCGATACCGGACTGGATGTACGACATCACGCGCTCGTGCTGTTCCTTCGACACGACGGGCCCGAACTGCGTCTTGGGATCGAGCCCGGGGCCAACCCGCGCCTTCTCGGCCCGGGCGGCGAGGCCGGACACCACCTCGTCGTACTGGTCCTTGTGCACGTAGAGCCGCGACCCCGCGTCGCATGCCTGGCCGGTGTTGAAGTAGATGCCCTGGAACGAGCCCTTGATCGCCTTCTCGAGGTCGGCGTCCGGGAGGATGATGTTCGCGCTCTTGCCGCCCAGCTCGAGCGTCACGCGCTTGAGCATCCGCCCGGCGGTCGCCCCGATCTCGCGGCCCACGGCGGTGGAACCGGTGAAGGCGATCTTGTTCACGCCCGGGTGCTCGACGAGTGCGCGGCCGGTCTCACCGTCGCCGGTCACCACGTTGACCACTCCCTCGGGAAAGCCGGCCTCCTGGACGAGCTGGCCCAGCCGGATCGCGGAGAGCGGCGTCTGCTCGGCCGGCTTGAGGACGACGGTGCAGCCGGCGGCAAGCGCCGGCGCGATCTTCCATGCGGCCATCAGGAGCGGGAAGTTCCACGGGATGATCTGGCCGCAGACGCCCACCGGCTCCTTGCGCGTGTAGACGAACATGTTCGGCCACGAGACCGGGATCGTCTCGCCCTCGATCTTGGTCGGCCAGCCGGCGTAGTAGCGGAGGTGGTCGACCGAGCCGGGGACGTCGACCTTGCCGGCGATCGAGACCGGCTTGCCGTTGTCGAGCGACTCGATCTGCGCGAGCTCCTCGGTGTTCGCCTCGATCAGGTCGGCGAGCTTGTTCATGAGGATCGAGCGGCCCGAGGCAGGCATCTCGGCCCAAGGTCCGGCGAGCGCCTCGGCGGCCGCCCGGACCGCGCGGTCCACGTCCTCGGCGCCGGCGTGCGCGACGGCGGCGATCGTCTCGCCCGTGGCGGGGTCGATCGTGTCGAAGGTCCTCCCGTCCGCGGCCTCGACCCAGTCGGCGCCGATCAGGAGACGGTGCGGGGAGGACTCGACGAACGAGCGTGCGGTGTCTGAAAGCGATTCGGTGGCGAGCATGCGGCCAGGATACGCTGCCGCCATGGGAAGGCTCGTGGTCGGGATGCTCGTCCTCGGCCTCGCCACGGGCCTGGCGATCGGACTCTCGCGCGACTCCCGCGGCCCGGTGCTTCCGCGGCTCGAGCGTGCGATCACGAAGGACGCCCGCCACCGCTACGGGCACGTCAAGCGGACCCGGTGCGTGCGCTACCAGCGCGACGCGAGCCGCTACAGCTGCACGGCGATCCAGTTCGAGTCGGCGCTCAGCTACACCGGCCAGGTCTACGTGGCGCAGGTGTTCCCCGACGGCCGCTTCCGCTACCGGCCGTACAAGATCCCGATCTGGCTCGGGATCTAGCCCCGAGTCCTGCTTGGGGGTCGGATAGCGACCTCTAGGCAGGACGCGGCGAAGCGAGGAGGGCACGGAGCTCGCTCAACATGTAGCTCGGGTCCTCCAGCACGTCGCCGTAGGTGTAGCGGCGGAACTCGTCGCCGCGGGCGCGTGCCTCCCGTGCGCGGCGGCGATCCTGCTCCCACGCATGGCGCGAGTGGTGGTAGCGGTAGCCGTCGAGCTCGACGGTGAGCCCGT
>JAXDHW010000123.1:0-2775 GCA_034664365.1 Thermoleophilaceae bacterium | reverse complement strand
CCTGCGCCAGCGCGAGCTGGCCCGCGCCGTTGTCGTGGTACTGGCGCGCGTTGATGTTGGGCGCCTCCTGGGTGTAGACGAACACCTCCGTGCCGATCGACACGGCCTCGACGTTGAAGACGTCGGCAGGGATGTCGCCCACCGGCTGCGGCGGCGCGTCGAACGTGTCCTGACCGTTCGGCTTGAACGCGTGGTAGAGCTGCGTGCTGTTGCCGCCGTCGGCCCAGAAGACGTGCACGCCGGCCGGGGTCGCGGTCGCGGCGATCGTGCGGCCGCGGAAGAGCGGTCCGACGTTCACCGGGTTCTGCGCGGCCTTCACGGCGGGACCGAAGTCCTGGCCGCCGTCGGTCGAGCGCTTGACGTACATGTCGTAGGCGACCTGGTCCGGACAGACCAAGCTCATCGGCAGCGCGAGCCGGTTGCACGGGTCCTGCGACCGCGCGAAGTAGAGGTAGGTCACGCCCGTCGTGTCGGTCACGACCGAGGCGTCGCGGTCGTAGCGGTCCGGCGTGCCGGTCCTGGGCTGTCCCACGTCGGCGCTCGCGGTCGCGGCCGAGACCAGGCCCACGCTCACGGCGATGACAGCAGCCAGCAGTGCCTGCTTCATGCGTCCCCCCTTGCAATTGATCGGTCCCGCCCGGCGGGCGGTCCCGCGCGGAGCAACCCGGCCCCTGCCGGCTGCCGCGGGCGCGAATTCAACACGACCCGGCGCGGAAGCGCAACCGAGAACCGCGGTGGACTGGCGCTAGCCCCAGCTCGGCGCGGCGTACACCGTCTGCCCGCTCGGGTCGTCGATGACGCTCGACCGGCCGGTCCCGTTCGGCTTGATCCGGTCGATGCGCGCGCCGGACGGCGGCGAGTGGCTCGCGCTGAACACGATCCGCTTCGAGTCCGGCGACCAGGTCGGCTCCACGTTCACGGTGCCGTTGGCGTCGTGCGTCACCTGGCGGACCGGCCCGCCGCTCGCCGGCACCACGAAGAGCTCGATGCCGAACCCCTTGGGGCTCGAGAAGGCGATCTGCTTCCCGTTCGGCGACCACGCCGGGTCGTTCACGCCGTGCTCGACGTGTGTGAGCTTGCGCAGGTGCGTGCCGTCGGCGCGCATGGTCCAGGCCTGCGGGTGCGCAGCCGGCTTGGTCCGCCGGAAGACGATCCGCCTGCCGTCGGGCGACCACGAGGGGCCCTGAGCGTCGGAGCTCCCGTGAGTGAGGCGCCGCAGCCCCGATCCGTCGGGCTTGATCGTGAACACGTCGTACACGGAGCCGGTGTCGGAGTCCGGCCGGGTCGCGCGGGCGAAGGCGATTCGCTTGCCGTTCGGGGACCAGGCGGGGTCGGTGTCGTGGTGACCGCCGTCCGTGAGCTGCCTGATCCCGTTGCCGTTCGAACGGATCGTCCACAGGCGGAGCGATCCGCCGCGGTCGCTCGCGAAGACGATCCGCTTGCGGTCCGGCGACCAGTCGGGCAGCTCGGCGACGCGCGGCGACGGCTCGTGAGTCACCCGGAGGAGGCCGCTCCCGTCCGGGCGGAGCGTGAAGACGTTGGTCCGGACGGCGCCGCCGTCGAAGCCGGTCGTACGCTCGATCGCGATGCGCTGGGCGGCGGTCGCGCCCGGCGCCGACGCGAGCACGACGGCGGCCGCAAGCGGCCCCAACATGCGCCCTGCGAAGCGAGCCGGCACTCCGAGCCAGGATATCCTCGCCCGCCGGTGCCGCCCCAGACGTTCGATCTCCAGTCCCACTCCGTCCACTCCGACGGCAACCACTCGGCCGCCGAGGTCGTGGCCTTCGCCGCCAGGGCGGGGGTCGAGCTGCTCGCCCTGTCCGACCACGACACGGTCGACGGGGTGCAGGAGGCGCTCGACGCGAGCGAGCGCCACGGGGTGAGGATCGTGCGCGCCACCGAGATCTCGGCCGTCGAGGGGCCGCACGAGGACCTCCACGTCCTCGGCTACGGGATCGACCACACCGACGCGACGCTCGCCGAGCGCCTGCTCGACGCGCGCGAGGACCGGGTTCACCGCGCCGACAGGATGGGCGACCGGCTCCAGGAGCTCGGCTATGCGATCGACGACGCCCCGCTCGAGGCGCGCCGCGCCGCCGGCAAGCCGATCGGGCGGCCCCATCTCTCTGCGGCCGTGCTCCAGCACCCCGGCAACGCCGAGCGCCTGCGGAGCGAGGGGTACACGGACGTCTCCTCGTTTCTGCCGGACTTCCTCATTCAGGGCAAGCCGGCGTACGTCGCGCGCACCCATCCGACGGTGGGCGAGGCGATCGCCTGGATCCACGAGGCCGGCGGCGTTGCGATCTGGGCCCATCCGTTCTGGGACATCGACGACCCCGCCGAGGTGCTTGACGCGGTGGACCGCTTCACCGAACAGGGGCTGGACGGCGTCGAGGTGTTCTACCCGACGCACGACGCGGACCAAACGCGCCTCCTCCTGGAGAGCTGCACCGAGCGCGAGCTCCTCGCCACCGGCTCGTCCGACTTCCACGGCGTCGAGCACCGGCTCTTCAGCGAGTTCCTCGCCTACGACCTGCACGGTCTCGAGCCGCGGCTCGGGCCGATAGCCGCGGCCTAGGCCCGTGCGGGGCGCCCCGGCAGCGGCAGCGGCCGCGGTCGCGGTCGTCAGCGGAGCGCTGGCGCTTGCCGGCCCCGCGGCGGCCAGGATCCGGACGGTCGAGCCCGGCCACTCGATCCAGGCCGCGATCGACCGGTCGAAGCCCGGCGACACCGTGCGCGTGAAGCACGGCGGCTACGCCGAGTCGCTCCAGATCA
>JAXDHW010000317.1:0-3504 GCA_034664365.1 Thermoleophilaceae bacterium | reverse complement strand
GGAGGGCCGCATGCCGAGGACGGAGGCCGACAAGATTCGCAACGTGGCCCTGGTGGGCCACCGGGGCAGCGGGAAGACCTCGCTGAACGAGGCGATCCTGTTTCAGGCGGGTGCGGTCAACCGCCTTGGCTCGGTGGCCGACGGAACCACGGTCTCGGACTCGGCCCCGGACGAGAAGGCGCGCGAGATGTCGATCTCCTCGGCGCTCTCGTCGTTCGAGTGGGACGGCCGCAAGATCAACCTGATCGACACCCCCGGCGAGCCCAGCTTCCTTGCCGACGCGCTGGCCGCCCTCCGTGTCTGCGAGGGCGCCGTGTTCGTGGTCAACGCCGTGATGGGTGTGGAGGTCAACACGGAGCGCCTCTGGGAGCGCGCCGCCGAGCTCGGCATGGCGCGCCTCGTGTTCATCAACATGCTCGATCGCGAGCGCGCCGACTTCTTCCGCTCGCTCGACTCGCTCAAGGCCGCCTTCGGCCCGCACGCGGTCGCCACCGAGATCCCGATCGGCTCCGAGCACGAGGTCTCCGGCGTGATCGACCTGATCGACATGAAGGCCTACTCCTACGACGGCACCGGGCGCGACAACTGCAGCGAGATCCCGATCCCCGACGAGCTCCAGGTGCAGGCGGAGGAGTACCGCGAGAAGCTGATGGACGAGGTCGCCGAGAACTCCGACGAGCTGATGGAGCGCTACCTCGAGGGCGAGGAGATCTCGCACGAGGAGCTCGTGACCACGCTCAAGAAGGGCGTCACCGAGGGTCATCTGTTCCCCGTCACGTGCGGCGTCGCGACCAAGAACCTCGGCACCAACCGCCTGCTCGACGCGCTCGAGGAGGACCTCCCGTCGCCGGTGATGCGCGGCGCGGTCGAGGCGGGCGACCAGCTCCTCGAGCCGGACCCCGCCAAGCCCACGGTGGCCTTCGTCTTCAAGACGCTCGCCGACCCGTTCGCGGGCAGGATCAACCTCTTCCGCGTCTACCAGGGCACGGTCACGGGCGACTCGCACATCTTCAACTGCCGCGCGCACGTGAAGGAGCGGGTCGGGCAGCTGATCGTGCCCCAGGGCAAGGACACGGGCCAGGCGGACGAGTTCGGACCGGGCGACATCGGAGCGGTCGCCAAGCTGAAGGAGACCCACGCCGGCGACGTGCTCGCCGCGACCGACGGCGACTACGACCTGTCGCTCCCGCCGCTGCCCGCGCCGGTGATGGCGTTCGCAATCGAGGCGAAGACCAAGGGCGACGAGGACAAGGTGTTCACCGCGCTCCGCCGCCTCCAGGAGGAGGACCCGACGATCGACCTCCATCGCGACGCGCAGACCGGTGAGCAGATCGTGGCCGGCCTCTCGCAGGTCCACGTCGAGGTGATCGTCGACCGCATGAGGGAGCGCTTCGGCGCCGAGGTCACGCTCAAGCCGCCGCGGGTGCCCTACCAGGAGACGATCAAGGGCAAGGCCAAGGCCCAGGGCCGCTACAAGAAGCAGACGGGCGGGCGCGGGCAGTTCGGCGACTGCCACATCGAGATCGAGCCGCTGCCGCACGGCCAGGGGTTCGAGTTCGTGAACGCGATCAAGGGCGGGGTCATCCCCACCAGCTTCATCCCGGCCGTCGAGAAGGGGATCCGGGAGGCGATGGCGGCGGGTGTGATCGCCGGCTACCCGTTGAAGGACCTGCGGGTGCGTTTGTACGACGGCTCGTACCACACGGTGGACTCGTCGGAGATGGCGTTCAAGATCGCCGGGTCGATGGCATTCAGGCAGGCCGCCGAGCAGGCGAGCCCGACGCTGCTCGAGCCGATCATGACCATCACGGTGTCGGTGCCGGAGTCGGCCGTCGGCGATGTGATCGGCGACCTCAACGGCCGCCGCGGCCGGCCGCTGGGCATGGAGCCCAAGGGCGCGATGACCGAGGTCAAGGCCGAAGTCCCGATGGCCGAGGTGCTGAGCTACGCGCCCGACCTGCGGTCGATCACGGGCGGCCAGGGCGACTACACGATGGAGTTCGCGCGCTACGAGGAGATCCCGGCGCACCTGGCCCAGAAGGTGATCTCGGCGGCCCAGGAAGACGCCGAGGCCGTCAAGGCATAAAGGCGCTCTGAGCGGCAACTTCTGGGCGATAGAGTCGGGCCCGGAATGAAGAAGGAGCTTCGACCCGGGATCGAGGAGATCATCTGCGACGTCTGCGAGCGCACGATGCTCAAGGGCGAGCGCGCCGAGGCGTACCTGGCGCCCGGCGGGCAGCGGATGCTCGTCTGCGAGCTGTGCACCGATCGCGCCTACGCGGCGGGCTGGATTCGCGAGTCCGCTCACGACGAGCTGCCGGCGGCCGGCCGCCGCCACGAGCCGCGGCGCTCGCTGCTCTCGCGCCTCCGCCGCCGCTCGGAGCCGCCGCCGGCGCCGATCGAGGAGGGCCCGCCGCCCGTCTTCGCGGACGACGGCGGCG
Organism: Thermoleophilaceae bacterium; assembly: GCA_034664365.1. Lineage (GTDB taxonomy): Bacteria > Actinomycetota > Thermoleophilia > Solirubrobacterales > Thermoleophilaceae > AC-37. The sequence continues at coordinate 1,063 of JAXDHW010000317.1, read as the reverse complement.
AGTCGGGGCTCGACGGCGCGACGGCCGTCGAGGCCGAGCCGCCCCCGGAGCAGCCGGTCCCCGACCGGCCGTCGAGCCGCCCCAAGGACCCGCGCCACGTTCGCGCCGTGCCCACCAACGCGCAGGTCAAGGTGGAGCGCGCGGTGGAGGTCTTCAACTCGTCCGATCACACGCGCACGATCGCCGGGATCGCGCGCAGCCTCGGCGTGCCGTGGGTCAACGTCACGCCGATGTCCGAAGCCCCGAGCGAGGTTGCCGTGGTCGTCGCGTGGGAGCTGTCCTGGTACCACTACCGGGTGGATCTCGGCGTGGAGAAGGACCCCGTGAGCGTCGTCGGCAAGGGGGAGGAGCTCGACGAGCTCGAGCCCTGGGCGCGCGAGTGGAACGCGCAGGCGGCGGACGACGGCCGACTGGTCCTCGGGGTAGGCTCGCCGGGATGATCTACTGCGTGGTCCCACAGGCGCTCGAGGGGGAGCTGCTCGCCAAGCTCACCGACTACTACGCCGACGATCCCAACGTCGAGGTGATCGTCGACCGCCGCGGCGGTCCCGACCGCCGCAAGGCCGCGGGCAACACCGGCCCCGACGAGCGGCGCGAGATCCGCGACCGGCGCAAGCGCCGCATCCCGGGCACCTTCCCGCCCACGCACTCGGCCGACTGACCAGCTGACCCCCGGCCTCGACAGCGTGATCGTGCACGTCGACGGCGGCGCGCGCGGCAACCCCGGTCCCGCCGCCGTCGCGGCGGTCGCGAGCGTGGCCGGCGGCGAGGTCGTCGGCGAGTCGAGCGACTACATCGGCGAGGCGACCAACAACGTGGCCGAGTACCGGGCCGTGCTCCTCGGCCTCGACCTGGCCCGCTCCCTGGGCGCCCGCGAGGTCGAGGTGGTGAATGACTCGGAGCTCGTGGCGCGCCAGATCGGCGGCCAGTACAAGGTCAAGCACGCCGGCCTCAAGCCGCTCTTCATCGAGACGATGAGGCGGCTGCGCGAGTTCGACCGCTGGGCGGTCCGCACCGTGCGCCGCGAGCAGAACGAGCGCGCCGACGAGCTCGTGAACGAGGA
>JAXDHW010000309.1:0-4358 GCA_034664365.1 Thermoleophilaceae bacterium | reverse complement strand
CGACGCCGTGGCGACGGGGCCGTGTCCGCACGAGTGGTCGTTCACGAAGCCTGCGCGCTCGACGTACAAGGCCGTGCCCGTCCCGTCGTCTGCGCCCAGCTCAACCCAGCTCACGTACGACGGCATCGCTCTGCGGCCTAAGAAGGTGCCGGAGGGCAAGCGGGTTCCGGGCGTCGTCGTCCTGCACGGTCGCGGGGGGAACAAGTGCGGTCTGTGGTGGGCGGCCCGGCTACTCGCGAGTCGCGGCTATGTCGCCCTCGTGCTCACGATGCCGCCCGGCGACACCGTCCAAGAGGCGAGCACGGAGGGAGCACGGGCTGCGCGCGCCGGGGTGAGGTTCCTGCGCTCAAAGGCCAACCCTTACCGCAAGGTAATGCAGCGCGACAACCTCGGGCTGGTGGGTCATTCGCAAGGATCCATGGGAGCGAGCATCGTCCAGGGCGAGATGAAGGCGGTGCGCGCGATGGTCGGCTTCGACAACCTGCGCACATACGGCTACTCGGACCCCGGCGGGATCGGCTGCGTCGGGCCGACGGACCCCGTCAAGCCGCGCGTCCCGGCGCTGGGTGTGGGCTCGGAGACCGGTTGCCAGGACGACCCGGCGCTGACCGACAAACGCGCCGGCTTCCACGCGTGGAAGGCGAAGGGAATCCCGGCGATGGAAGCCGTCCTGGCCGGGATGACCCACCCGCTGTTCGGCGGCGGAGCCCCGTACAACTCGGGCCACGCGACCAAGCTCCGGCGCGCTGCCTACTACATGACGAACTGGCTCGACCGCTGGCTGCGCGGCCGCAAAGCCGCCGTCGGGCGGCTGCTCAGCTCCAACCCCATGGGCGTGCCGATCGATCAGATGCTGAGCGACGCCGGCGAGCCGTTTGCCTCGGCTGCGTTCCTCCCCGGCCGGATCGACTGCGAGCACCTGCGGGCCTGTCTCTGACACGCGGGGTGCGGGTTATGCGGCTTCCGCGTCACGGGCGTCACGCCGGTCGAGGCGCGAGCGGCCCGAACAGCGCCTCATAGAGCCGGGGGTACTGGTCGAGCGGCGCACCGTCGGGGTCGACGAAATGCTGCAGGGCGAGGCCAAGGTCGAGGGCGATCATCGCGGTGGCGATCTCGCGGACCGGGATCGGCGGCGTCTCTCCCGCGGCGGCGTACCCCTGCTCGAGGGCCACGGCTCCCATGTCACGGGTGCCCCGCCAGAACTCGGCGGCGAGCGTCAGGAAGCTCGGGTCGCGGCCGGCGTGTGCGAGCAGCTCGAGCCAGAGCCGGAAGAGCCAGCGCGATCCTTCGTCGGCTTGGAGCGCGGCCAGCTGCTCGCCGAGCTCGCGCAGCGATGGTGGTTCCCGTCTCCCGGGAGAAGGAGCCGCCATCTCCCGGTAGCGCGTGTAGACGCGCTCCTGGAGCAGTTCGGCGAAGAGCTGCTCCTTGGACTCGAAGTTCGAGTAGAAGGCGCCGCGGCTGTAGCCGGCGGCCTCGGTGATCGCCTCGACGCTCGCTCCGATGAACCCGCGTTCTGAGAACACCCGCGCAGCGGCGTCGAGGATCGCCGCGCGGGTCTGCGCTTGGCTCTCGGCACGGCTCATCCGCGCTCGTGGTCCGCTTGACTTCACATACAGAAGCATATCCGGATACAGTGACGTATATGGATGCGCCGCCTCGATACCGGGCGCACGGGCTCGTCAAGCCCGAGCGTGAGCCGCCGTGGATCAACAGGGCCGCGCTGCTGTCCGTGATGGTGTTGGGCAGCCTCGCGATGTGGATCGTCAATCCGGCCGTCTGGATCTGGATCACCGCTCACCTCCAGGAGGGAACGTCGCCTCAGATGGGCCCCTACGCGCTGATGCTCGTCGGCATCACTCTGACCTGCGTCGCGATCGGCAAGGGCATCAGCGTCATCCACCGCCGCTACCAGCGCATCACAGGCAGGACGCCGACGATCCGCATCATCCTGCCATGGCGGCGCAGCCTTCGCGGTGGGCGCAGCATGAAGCGCGAGACCGACGGCCGTCTGCCCGTCAACGCGCTCGACGTGATCATGGTGATCACGGTCGTCCTGGCCGTGATCTCGTTCACGTTGTGGTTCACGATCACGAACCCCACACCGCCCAACATCGGCGGCCCCGGGCCAGCGAAGCACTGAGCCGGCGTCAGTGTGGATACGGTTCCGCGGTTCGACTGCCCAAACAAGGAGGCGCCCCATGCATGCCGTTGTCATCAGGGTCACGGTCAAGGACGGCGAGGCGGCAACGACCGAGCTCCGAGAGCAAGTCGTTCCCCGCGTGTCGCAGGCACCTGGCTTCGTAGCCGGCTATTGGACGCGCAAGGACAACACCGGCCTGTCGATGGTCGTGTTCGAGTCGGAAGACGCCGCTCGGGCGGCCAGTGAGCAAATCGCCTCCGGCATGCCCGACTCGGTGGAGCTCGACGACGTCGAGCTCCGTGAGGTCGTGGCGAACGCCTGATTGTCGACGCTCGCCCGGCGCCGCCCACCTAGGGACCGCCTCTACAGATAACGCTCAAATCGGTCGATGCATGGGCTTCCGTCGGTCACCGGAGCCTGTTGGATTGAAACCGAGCAAGCCGTCTCTCCAGAGCGTCATAGATCTCGGCCTGCGCGACGTGGGCGTCAAGAACGATCCGCGCCGGTTCGCCGCGCAGTTCGGGAAGATGTCCATACAGGTCTTTGCGCTGATCGTCCTCTCGGTCTTCGCGATGTGCATCGTCGTCGGGCTGACGGGAGCCGGTGCCTGGATCGCTGTCCCGGTCGCGCTGGCGTCGACGGTCGGACTGCTCGTCCTGACCCTGCGGACGGCAAGGCGATCGCCCGTGGTGGTCGTCAAGGTCACCGCCGAGGGCGCCAACCAGGCGACGTGGCTGCACGTCGCGCCATTCCTCGTCCTCGTCCTTTGCGCGCTGCTGGTCCGGGATCCCCTTCTGCTCCCCGTGGTCGTCCTCACGGGGATGACGGCCCTGATTGCGTGGCGAGCGCGCGGACGGGTGCCGGAGGTGCTGCGCCAGCTGCGTCCCCTCCTGGGAGCGGACGAGGCGGTCCTCGGCGACGGGGCCGGCTTGGTTCAGGGAGCGCGCGGGTGGCGTGAGCGGTTCCGACTGGTGGTCGCGACCGACCGGCGGGTGCTCGTGGCATCTGCGGCCCGTTCGACCACACCACCCCTTCTGCTCGACTTGCCCTACGAGCGTGTGAGCCGGTTCGGCGTCGAGTGGAAGTACTGGGGCCGCGTCGGGGTGCTCTCGCTGACCGTGGCCGGAGCCGAGGGGCGCCCGGCCGAGACGCACGTCATCTCCTCCATCGCGCCGGCCAACCTGGTGTCGATCGCGGAAGCGCTCCAAGCGCACGGCGTGCACGCGGATGATCCGGCGGCTCTGTCCGAAGCAGAGCACGCGTGGGAGGAGGCACGGCGGGGAGGCGAGTCGCAAGCGCGTCTGCTCGATCGCACCGCCATGAACACGCGCGAGTTCGACCGCGGATTGTGGCTGCTCCTGGGAGCCTCGGCGGTGGTTTTCTATCCCAGCCGGTTCGGCATCGCGGTCGGGGCCTCGAGAAACGCGGTGGTACTGCTGCTGGCGTTTTTCGCTCTGTGCGGCATGTGCGGCTACGTGTCGCGTACCAAGTCGTCGCTCAGCTACGTCGTTCCACTCAACCTGCTCGTCTCCCCGGCCTTCTTCTTCATGGACGCGAGCGACGTGATCGCGCTGATGCTCATGCTGAGCGCGGTTGCGATTGGTGGCCTCTGGGCCGGATCGGCGCTGCGTGGATCGACTACCGGCCCCGCCGCGGCAGCGGCGAGCTCCGGCCCACGAGCGGCGCGCGGCAGTCTCCGCCACGCGATCAGTGGGCTGGGACTGATCCGGCTCTCAGGCATGTTGCTCGTCGTGGTGGTGACGCTGGTCGCGATCACCAGTGCCGTCGGCTTCGAGCTGCCCACGCTGCGCCTGGCCATCTTCGAGGCGACCGCCAAGCAGGTGCCCGTCGATGGCAGGTCCAACCTGACGGGCAACGCCGCCTCGCTCACCTACACGCCCGGCCCGGACCTGCACGAATTCATCACGGACGCACATGCGGACGCGCCGGACGGGGCCCGCTGGGAGCTTCGCTCGTCGTTCACCAAGGGATACAACGTGGTCTCGCTCGCGAGCTACGTCGAAGAGCCACGTCTCGACAACGCGGCGGCGGTGGCGGCCTTCGTGGCCCGCAAGGATGCCGAGCACTCCCGGCTCGCCGGATTCACGGTGACCCACACGGAGCGCGTCGTGGATGGCCGAAAGGGCTATGTCTGGAGCCACCGCAGCCGCCACGGGTACTGGTACTACGCGGCGTGGTTCCCGCAGCCGGTCAACAG
>JAXDHW010000308.1:0-3641 GCA_034664365.1 Thermoleophilaceae bacterium | reverse complement strand
GGCCTCGAGCGCTTCGTGGCGGACGGTGGCGACCCCTCCTCGCTGGCGTCGGTGGCGTCGTTCTTCGTCTCGCGCGTCGACACCGAGGCCGACAGGCGCCTCGAGGAGATCGGCGGGGACGCTCTGGAGCTGCGCGGCAAGCTGGCGATCGCCAACGCGAAGCTGGCCTATGAGGCGTACAAGGAGATCTTCTCCGGCGAGCGCTGGCAGAAGCTCGCGGACGCCGGCGCGTCGGCGCAGCGCTGCCTGTGGGCGTCCACATCGACGAAGAACGAGGACTACCGCGACGTGATCTACGTCGAGGAGCTGATCGGGCCCGACACCGTAAACACGATGCCGGCCGAGACCGTCAAGGCGTTCCAGGACCACGGCGAGGTGGCTCCGACGCTTGATCGGGGCTTCGACGAGGCGCATGAGCTACTCGAGAAGCTCGAGCAGGCCGGCCTCGACTACGACGACGTGACGAAGACCCTCGAGGAGGAGGGCGTTCAGAAGTTCGCGGACTCGTTCAAGGAGCTGCTCGACGGCGTCGCCAAGAAGCGCGACGCGCTGGTGGCCGCGTGACGGGCGACGGCACCGCGGGGGGCGACAGCGGGGGCGAGGGCCTCGGCGGCTCGGCGAACCCGCCGCTGGCGGACCGCTCGCTGGCGGACCCCGCCGAGCATCCCGAGCAGCACGCCGCGCGTCACACGGGCGAACAGGCGAGCTCGGAGCCCGACGAGGGGACCGACAACGAGCTGCTCGACTCGGAGGAGCACTCCGAGGCCGGCGGCTCGTTCGGGACCGCTGACGAGGACGAGTCGGCGTAGCTGGCGCTACGCGCGGCGCCGCGGGCGGCCGCGAAGGCGGTCCGCCAGGGGACGGCGCGTCGTGAAGTCGCGGTGGAAGTCCCAGGCGCGGTCGTCGGCGGCCTGCTTGCGCAGGGCGCTCATGGCGGCGTCGCCCGCCTCGACCGGCTCGTACGCCCGGTTGGCCTGCACGTAGGCCACCGCCTGGGCGACGGCCGGCATCCAGGTGTCGTGGAACACCACCACGCCGCCCACGTCCATCAGTTGGTCGATCAGATAGAAGTCCACGAGGGTCGCGTCGAAGAGGTGAAGCCCGTCGATCAGGGCGAAGTCGATCCGCAGCCCTTCGTCGCGGAGTCGCGGGAGAGCCACGTCCGAGCGGGCCTCGATCACGCGCGCCCGGGCCGACAGGCCTGCGCGCTCCAGGTTGAGCACGCCGATCCCGCGCCAACCGGTGGACTGGTACGGGTCGATGGCGATGTGCGAGCCGCCGGCGCGCGCCTCGTGCACGCTGCAGATCGCGAGCGTCGACAGCCCGTACGCCATGCCGGTCTCGAGCGTGCTCGTTAAGGCGAGGTCGCGCACGAGCCGCTCGATCTCCTGCGCATGGAAGCGCGGCACGCTCTCCGGGAAGGCATCGAGGCGCTCGCCGTCGGCCGCTTCGACCTTGCCGCTCTCGTAGATCCGGTCGATCAGGGCGGCGGCAGGCATCGGCGCGAGGGTAGTCTGCGCAGGCGATGGCCCTCGTCACCGAGCTGGAGATGCCCGCGTTCGACTTCATGGACGCGACGCTGCGCGGCGACCGCTTCCACGAGACGATGGCCACGCTGCGCGGCCAGGGCTGGCTCGCGGCGGGCGACCTCGGCTTCTTCGTCCTGGACCGCGAGGCCTCCGAGTTCATCCTCCGCAGCAAGAAGGTCAAGTTCCCCGGCCTTCAGGTCGCGGAGGTGTTCGGCGTCACCGAGGGCCCGCTGTACGAGGAGATCACCCGCAACATCCTCAACATCGACGGCGACGACCACCGCCGCCTGCGCAACCTCGTGAACCCGGCGCTCACGCCGCGCGCGGTCGAGCGCTACCGGCCGGCGATGCGCGGCTTCATCGAGCAGCTGGTGGGCGCGGTGGCGGCCGAGGGCCGCTGCGAGTTCGTCGACGCGATCGCCAAGCCGTATCCCGCGCTCGTGATCGCCACGGTGATGGGCGCGCCCTTGGAGGATGCCTCGCGGCTCTACTACTGGTCGAACTGGATCCAGCGGCAGTTCAGCGCCGACCTGGCCGACAAGCGCGACGAGATCGAGCGGGCGGTGGTCGAGTTCTACGAGTACGTGGGCGCGTTGCTCGAGCGGCGCCGGTCCGACCCGGGCGACGACCTCGTGTCGCGACTCCTCGCCGCCGAGCACGAGGGCGACAGGCTGTCTGACGTCGAGTGCGTGAACCTGGTGCTGAACGTGCTGATCGGAGGCGTCGACACGTCGCAGTCGCAGCTCGCGCACGCGGTGCGGCTGCTGGCGCAGCATCCGGATCAGTGGCGGTTGTTGGCCGACGACCCGTCACTGGCGGGCCGGGCCGTGGAGGAGGCGCTGCGGTTCGAGCCGATCGTGCCGTTCACCGCGCGGATCGTGATGGAGGAGTTCGACTACCGCGACGTGACGTTCCCGGAGGGGACGATCGTGATGATCTCGGCGTTCGACGGCAATCGCGACCCGTCGGCGTTCTCTTCGCCCGACTCCTTCGACATCACCGCGGAGCGCGACCGCTCGAAGCCGATGAGCTTCGGGGCGGGCATCCACTACTGCCTGGGGGCGAACGTCGCGCGGGCGGAGCTGCAGGAGGCGCTGGCGTACCTGCCGTCGGTGTGGCCGTCGCTCGAGCTGGACGGCGAGCCGGTGTTCGACTCGATCAACGGCATCTACGGCCTCGAGCGGCTGCCGATCGCCTGGGGGTAGGGGGAGGTCCGCTCGAGGGCGGTTGCCGATCGCCTGGCGGTAGGGGAGCCCGCTCGAGGGCGGGGCGCTCAGCCCGAGCCTGCGCCCGCCGCGTGCCCTGGTACGTCGATCACGCGGCGCTCGTGGGTGCCGACGCCGATGGTGCGGTCGCCCTCGCGGACCTCGACGTCGAAGCGGAGCTTGCGGCCGTCGAGGACCTCTTTCAACGTCGCGTAGGCGGTGCACGCCGCGCCCTCGAGCGCGCCGCCCACGTGCTTGACGCAGATCTCGAAGCCCACCGTCGCCTTGCCCTCGGGCAGCTCCGGGTAGGCGAGCATCGCGGCGTTGCGCTCGATCATCGCGATCATGCCGGGCGTCGAGAGGACGGACACGCCGATCGTTCCGCCGACGTCCGTCAGCAGCCGGCCCTCCGCTGTGAACTCGTGCTCGCGGGACATTCCTGGTTCGAGGGGCATGACGCGGGATCGTATTGCGGACGGATTGCTCAGGGAAGTCTCGATGCGCTCAAGATCACCCCACCGATGCCGAAAGATCAGAAAAGCGCCCCGCAAGCCGGGTTGCACGGCATCCGGCGCCGCGCTCACCGTCTTCGTCATGGCCACCGGGAACACCCGCAAACGCGACCTCGCCCTGTTCGAGTCGGCCACCGCCTTTGGCGCCGTCGTGGGACTCGTGCTCGCGATCGACTCTCCGTCGAAGCCCGGTGCCTGCCGCGGTGGCGCGGGCCGGTGTGTGGGCGAGTCGGTGCTCGGGGCCGCGAAGCCCTATCTCGTCCACGCGCTCGTGGGCGGGGCGCTGGGAGGGGCGCTCGCGCTCGTCCTGATCTTCGCGCTGCGCGGGCACGCACCGGGCGGGGCGATGGCGCCTCGGCGCGAGGCGATCCCGGAGCGGGTACGTCACGAGGTGT
>JAXDHW010000303.1:0-2681 GCA_034664365.1 Thermoleophilaceae bacterium | reverse complement strand
TTGGGGACGCCGGTGTTCGAGCACGTGTTCCCGCCGTCGGTGCTCTGGAAGATCTGGTGGCTGAGCGCGCCCTCGGTCGTGTTCGTGGCCAGGAACACCTCGTCCTTGCGCCCGCCCGCGAGCCACGGGCGGTCGCCGTTGTGGCACTGGATCGTCCCGCGGTCCCAGGTGTAGCCGCCGTCGTTGGTCGAGAAGAGCGCGTCGTTGGCGAGGTCAATCCCGGTGTTGTAGATACGCCCGCCCGCGTCCTGGGTCAGGTCCGGGTCGCTGAAGCCCTGGTTCTTGCCCGGGTGCGTGGAGAAGCCGGTGCCGTCGAAGTTGTCGCGCTTCCAGGTCCGCCCGTCGTCCTTCGAGACCCAGATGTTCACCTGGTTGCGGTAGTTGAGCGCGAAGTCGAGCGGGTTGACGAGCCCGTTGCGATACAGGTGGGTCGTGCCCTCGTGCGCGGTGTAGATCAGCGTGTGGTGCTTGCGGTCCGCGAACACGAGCGGCTCCCCGCCCGCGAGCTGGCGGTCCACGAAGATCGGTTTGCTGAAGCGCACGGGCGCCGCCAGGGCGGTGGCCGCGAGGGACGAGCCCGCGGCGACCACGAGCGCCGTGACCGCGAGCAACCACCGGAATCTGTTGACTGAATCGGCCCCCACCGGCCACGCATTATGCGCCATCGTGGGCGGCGGCGGGACGGTCGCGCGGTCCCGCCGCCTCCCGCTCTCCTACGAGGCGCCCTTCACGACCCCGATCACGTGCCCCTCCGGATCGGTGAACTGGCCGAGCTCGATCTGGTTCATGATCGTCTCCGGGCCCATGACCCGCGTGCCACCGAGGCTCTCGGCCTTGGCGAGCGCCGCCTCGACGTCGGGCACCTCGACGTAGAAGGTCACGTGACCCTCGTAGCCGTCGGGCCCCTGGCCGATGCCGCCGCCGATCCCGATGCCCTCGGAGTTGACGTTGGCCTCGCGCTGGACGAGGCCGTAGTTCATCGGGTTGTTCGCGTCGATCTCCCAGCCGAACAGCTCGGAGTAGTAGCTGTGCAGCTTGTCCTTGTCCTTCCCGATGACCTCGAAGTGGACGACTGGCTGTCCCATGTGTCTCCTCTCGTGATTACGACGTACGGGTAAGACCGCCGCGACGGCCGCAACTCATCGCTACGAGACGTTCGCGTACCGGAGCGACCCGGGCGTGGTGAGCACCTCGCCGGTCTCGAGCAGGGTCTTCAGACCCGACAGGATCATCGGCCAGCCGCCGAAGAGCTCGGCGTTGGCGCCCTCGCGGAGCTCGTCGTGCGTGACCACGAGCCGGCACGAATCCTCGACCTGCTCGATCTCCCACGTCACGCGCGACGTGCCCTCGCTCTTCACGTTCTCGCCCCAGAGGGCGTTGAAGCTCTGGACGAGCCGGCGCGGCGGGTCGATCTCCAGGTTCTCGCCGCCCGCGAGCTCGCCGCCCCGCGGGTGGCTCGCCGTGTACGACGAGCCCGGCGTCCAGTCGGACTCCACGCCCATGCCGAAGTTGTACTTCGCGCGCTGCTCCGGGTCGGTGATCGCCTCCCACAGGCGCTCCGGCGTCGTCTTGATGTAGATCTCGAATACCTTCTCCATCAGTCCTCCTCAAGGTCGTGCTTGAGCCCCGTGAGCGCTGCCGCCCAGGGCTCCGCGTACTTGCTCACCCACCTGTCGTGGACGAGCCGGATCGGGACCGGGTTCAGGAAGTGCAGCTTCTCGCGGCCGCGCTTCCTCGTCTTCACGAGGCCTGCCTCCTCGAGCACCCTCAGGTGCTTCATCACGCCGAAGCGCGACATCGGGAGCCGCCCCTCGAGCGCGCTCAGCGACTGCCCATCCTGCTTGTACAGCTCGTCGAGCAGGCGCCTGCGCGTCGGGTCGGCCAGGGCCTTGAACACCGCGTCCATGCGGCAGACTATACGTGACCATTTGGTCACATGTCAATAGATGGGTTGAATCCCGTGCCATGGAGGTCCCGATCGTCATGTGCGTGTGGCAGCGCCCGGAGCGGCTTGCGACCACTCTCGAGCTGCTGGCCGAGCAGCGGCAGCACCGTCCCCGCCTCCACATCTGGAACAACAACCCGGCGATCGAGCGCGACGTGCGCGCCGCCACCGCGCGCCCGTGGCCCTACGCGATCGACGTGGTCACGAGCGACGAGAACATCGGCGGATTCGGCCGCTTCGTGCACGCCCGTGCGCTCGCGCCGACCGAGCCGTTCGTGGTCTTCATCGACGACGACCTCGAGTTCGGCGACGACCTGCTCGCGACGATGGTCGAGGAGCACCGGCCGCGCTCGCTGTCGGCATGGTGGGCCTTCCGCATCAACGACCCGGACGACTACTGGGACCGGGTGCCGCTCGAGCCCGGCGAGGAGGCCGACTACTGCGGGACCGGCGGGATGATCTGCGACACCGGCGTCTTCCGCGACCCGCGGCTCTTCGCGTGCCCCGAGCGGCACCGGTTCATCGAGGACCTCTGGCTGTCGTTCCACGTCACCCGGCTCGGGTGGAGGAAGTACAAGAGCGCCGCACGGATCACCGAGGTGCTCGACGGCGGCAACCAGCTCTGGCACGACGGCGTCTACGAGCAGAAGCGCGACTTCCTGCGCCTCCTCGCTCGGGACGAGGGCTGGCAGCTCATCGGCTCGCGCGACGCGGACGGCCCGGCATGAGGGCGGTC
>JAXDHW010000105.1:0-6930 GCA_034664365.1 Thermoleophilaceae bacterium | reverse complement strand
TCGCCGAGCTCGACGCCGGCGGCGAGCATGTCGGAGTTCATGTGCTCGACCCAGGCGACGAACTCGCCGAGCTCGCGCGGGCGCTTCGGCTCGCGAACGCGGTGCACCACCACGCCGGCCATCTCCTCCTCGGCCGGGGACTCCTCGTGCCCGCGCGTGAGCACGTGGACCTCGACGCCCTGCGCGACGAGGTTCTCGGACAGCTTCCGCACGTGACGCGCGAGGCCGCCCTCGATGAGCGGTGGGTACTCCCAGGAGAGGATCAGGACGCGCATGAGGATCTGGATGAGCTAGGTGGCGAAGAGCGGCGCCAGCTCCACGTGGGGCGCGAGGTTGCGCACGGCGGCGTCCGACACGGAGCCGGAGTCTGGCAGAGCCTCGAGGGCGGCGTCCAGCTCGCGTTCGTGCGCGGCCATGCGCTCGACGGGGTAGTCGGCGGCCAGCTCGTGGGTCACCTGAAAGGCCCAGTCGCTCGCCTGGAGCGCCAGCAGCTCGCGCACGGCTCGCTCGAGCGCCGGGCCGCGGGCGCGGGTGGACGCCACCGTCGCCACGGTCCGCAGCTCGGCGCGGCGGGCCGCGAACGCGATGTCGGCCACCCGCGGCGAGTCCCAGGTGGTGAGGTCCTTGGGACGCCCCCAGGTGGACTCCGCCAGCGGCCGCTTCACCGGCTCGATGCGGGCGAGGGCGTCCGGCAGGGTGGTGAGCGGCACGCCTTGAAGCCTCGCCTCGTCGAGCACGAACTCGAGCCAGGCGATGCCCTCGTACCACCAGTGGCCGAGCAGCTCGGTGTCGAGCGCCACGCAGGCCAGGCCGGGCCGGCCGCGCTCGGCGCGGTAGGCGTCGAGCCGGGCGGCCACCCGCTCCACGAACTCCCGCGCGTGGCGCCGCGCGAGGACCAGCGCGTGCCAGTGCCGGTACGGCACGCCGCCGTTGCTCCACGGCCGCAGGTCATGCACGGTGCGGCCGTGGTAGTTGCGGTAGTCGGAGTGGGCGGGGTAGCCCTTCGGGTCCCAGACGAGCGAGATCAGCTCCCAGTCGATCGGGACCGCCACGGGTCCGGCCTCGGTCGCGACCGGCTCGAGCTGGTCGAGCGAGCCGAGCCCCAGGGCGTCGGTCTGGTCGACGCAGAACGCGCTCACGCCGTACTCCGCGAGCTCGCGCTCGAGCCCCTCCCGGTACGCGCATTCCGGTAGCCAGAAGCCGCCGCCGAAGGAGCCGAAGCGGCGCTCCTGCGAGCGCACGCCCGTGCCGACCTGGATCCGCAGCCCGGCGTCGGTGGCGAGCAGCGGTAGGACCGCGTGCGTGGCGGTGCTCGTCCAGAGCTCCACCGGCCCCAGGCGGGCCAGCTCACCGAACGCCCCGACGAGGCCGCCGCGAAGCTCCCCGAACAGCCGGTCCGCCTCGCGGTAGTCGGCGGCCGCCCGCCGCACCTCCTCCGCCAGCTCGTGCTCGCCGCCCGCGTCGAGCCCGCGCGCGTCCTCGGCGTGGATGCCCGCCCGCACGTCGCGCAGGAACGCGAGGAAGCGCTCGCCCGCCTCGCCCTCGAGCGCCTCGAGCTGGTCACAGAGCACGGGCGTGAGCCCGAGCGTCAGCGGAGCGTCGCGGAGGGCCCGCAGCAGCGGCAGGTAGACGGTCGCCACCGCCTCCCAGAGCCACTCCTCGCCGAACGGCCAGGTGCCGAAGCCCTCCACGTACGGCATGTGCGAGTGCAGGACGATCGCGAGCTCGCCGCGGTCACGGTCGCTCACCGGAGCACCGCGAGGAAATCAAGCGCGCGGTCGAGCGGACCGGCCCGCAGCGCGAAGTCGCGCTCCGAGATCGCCGGCGTGAAGCGGTCGTAGAAGGGCTTGGTGATCCCGAGCCGCGGATGGAGCGAGTCCCAGCCGGCGCGGATCGCCAGCTCGTGGACGCGGAGCTTGCGCGCGTGGAAGAGCCCCAGCAGCTCGACCGAGTCGAAGCTCCGCGCGCACAGCTCCCGGAACTCCTCGGCCCGGTACTCGCGCACGTGCCACGGGTTGCCCGACTTCTCGGCGCCCTCGGGCGCGAGCGTCAGGACGTTGGGTGTGGACACGTAGGCCGTCCCACCGGGGCGCAGCACGCTGCGGAACCGATCGAGCACCGCGCCGGGGTCCTGGAGATGCTCGATCGTCTGGAGGAAGACGATCGCGTCGCACGGCTCCGAGTACGACTCCACCAGGTCGCGCACGAACCGCACCCCGGGGCGGCTGTACTTGAGGCGAGCGTGCTCGTGGGCCTCGGGGTTGGCGTCCACGCCGGTCACACGAGCGGCGCGCGTGGCGAGCACGTCGGTCCCGTAGCCCTCACCGCACGCCATGTCCACGACCTCGAGGCCCTGGCAGCGATCGGCGATCCAGCGGTAGACCACCAGATGGCGGCGATACCAGTAGTTCTCCTCCGGCACGTCCGGGAGCGTCCGCTCGCCGGTCAGGGACAGCGGTGGGACCCCCGCTGGCTGGCCCCGCTGCGTGTAGGTCGCTTCTGCGGCCAAACGGCGGGCGAGGATACACTCGCCCGCCATGCCGGCCCCGTCCGCGGACGAGATCAGGGACGTCAACGCCCGCTACCACGACGTCGCCGCGGCGGACTACGACCGCAAGTGGGGCATCTCGTACGGGGCGCAGGGCCGCGCTCAGGTGCTCGGCAAGCTCCACCGCGCCCTGGGCGAGGATCCGGGCCATTTCGGCCGGTCGCTCGAGATCGGCGCCGGCACCGGCTACTTCACCCTCAACCTGCTCCGCGCCGGCGTGGTCGACTCGGCGGTGGCCACGGACATCTCCCAGGGGATGCTCGACGAGCTCGACGCGACGGCGCAGCGGCTCGGCGTCGAGGTGGGAACCGCCTGCTGCGAGGCCGAGCGCCTGCCCTTCCCCGACGACTCCTTCGACCTCGTGTTCGGGCACGCGATCCTCCACCACCTCCCAGACCTGGGGGCGGCGTTCACCGAGTTCCAGCGCGTGCTCCGTCCCGGCGGACGGCTCGCGTTCTGCGGCGAGCCCTCGCGCCACGGGGACAGGCTCGCATCGGTCCCGAAGCGCGCCGCGCTCGCGCTTGCTCCGGCCTGGCGGCGCGCACTGCGCGCCGGACCGCGCGTGGACCCCGAGGACGCCGACGAGGCGGTCACGCACGGCCTCGAGCACGTGGTTGACGTGCACGCCTTCACGCCCGGCCAGCTCGCGGAGCTCGCGCGGTCGGCCGGGTTCGAGGACGTCCGCGTCACGGGTGAGGAGCTCGTGGCCGGCTGGTTCGGTTGGATGAACCGTACGCTCGAGTCGACCGCCGACGCCGACGAGATCCCGCCGCTCTGGTTCCAGTGGGCCTACCACGGCTACCTCGCGCTGAAGGCGCTCGACACGCGCGTTCTCGAGGGCCGGTTGCCGCCGGCGATCTTCTACAACCTGCTGGTGTCGGCGCGGGCGTAGGCTGGTGCGATGGCCCAGCCCGAAGAACGCCTGCCGCTGTTCCCGCTCGGGCTCGTAATTCTCCCGACCGAGCTCGTCCCGCTCCACATATTCGAGGAGCGCTACAAGCTGATGATCGGCGAGTGCCTCGACGATGAGTCCGAGTTCGGGATCGTCTGGCTCGCCGACGACGGGCTACGCGAGGTCGGCTGCAGCGCGAGCGTCGAGCAGGTGCTCGAGCGGATGCCGGACGGCCGCCTGAACATCCTCGTCCGCGGCCAGCGGCCGTTTCGGCTCGCGCGGAGGATCGAGGACATGCCGTACCCGGCCGGCGACGTCGAGTTCCTCGACGACGAGGAGGCCGTGCCCGACGAGGAGCTGGCCGCCGAGGCGCGCGAGACGTACGCCGACCTCGTCCAGCACGTGACCGACGAGCGACCTCCGGTCGACCAGCTCGCGGAGCTCTCGTCCTACGGGATGGCGGCCACCATCGAGCTCTCGCCGGAGCCGAAGCAGGCGCTGCTCGAGGAGCGTTCGGAGGACGCGCGGCTGCGGGTCGTGTCGCAGCTGTTCGAGCTGGCGCTCCAGCGCCTCGAGAAGGCCGAGGAGGCCCAGGAGACGGCCCGCTCGAACGGCAAGGTCCGCTTCTAGGGACGGCGGTTTCCCGGGGCATCGTCCGGGTACGCGCAATGGATGGGGTGGCAGGGAGGAGTGCTCGTCGCCCTGGGCTCGTCGCTGGTGGCGAACCTGGGCTCGCTGTGGCGTCAGCGCGGCGCGGCGACCGCGCCCGAGGTGGACGTCCGCCACCCGCTGAAGACCGTCGCCGGCCTGTTTCGCTCGAAGTGGTGGACGATCGGCTACGTCGCGGCGGCGATCGCGTGGCTGCTGCACATCGGCGCGCTCGCGATCGCGCCGCTCTCGATCGTCCAGGCCTCGCTCGCAGCCGGGTTCGTCTTCCTCGCCCTGCTCGCCGACCGCTTCTTCGGCTTCGACCTCGGCGTCCGCGAATGGGTCGGCGTGGCGCTCGCCTCGGCGGGGCTCGCGTTCCTGGCGCTGTCGGCGGGCGACGTGCACGGGACCCAGTCCAGCTACGCCGTGCCGAGCATGATCGCCTTCGAGGCGGGGATGGTCGCCGTCGGCGCGCTGCTGATCCTGTCCTCGAGCGGCGGCGAGCGCGTGCGCGACAGGAGCGGCGTGCTCCTCGGTGCCGGCGCCGGCGCGCTCTTCACCGCCACGCACGTGGCGCTGAAGGCGCTCACTCATCACTTCGACGGGCCGATCAGCCTGATCAGCCCGTGGACGCCGATCGTCGTGGCCGGCGGCGTGGTCGCGTTCTTCGCGTCGGCGCGGTCGCTTCAGATCGGCCCCGCGGTACCGGTGATCGCGGTGACCTCGATCGTCGGCAACGCGACGTCGATCGCGGCCGGCGTCGTGGTGTTCGGAGACCCGCTCGGCGAGGGGCCGATGGTCGTCGCTCGCGTGGCGGCGTTCGTCGTGGTCGTCATCGTGGCGGCGCTGCTCCCCGGCCCGATCCACGCGGCGCGCGAGCGCAAGCTCAGCCGCCGCGGCACAGTCGGCGCCCCAGCCTGAGCGCCAGCAGCGTCGCGCGGCCGATCGCCGGCGGAGCGGCCGCGCCCTCGTCCCAGCGGACGACCCCGTCGAAGCTCCTGAACTCGTAGTGGCGGACGTTCACGCCGCCCTTGAGGAAGCTCGCCCCACGCCTGGCGAGCGGCCGCATCGCGCGCTTGACCCCGCGGGCGTCCAGCACGGTCTGGCTGGGGAGCGCCGTGAGTGGCCCCCCGCAGGTCCCGCGGCCGTCGTCGGTCACTCGGATCGAGTCCTTCCGGGCGGCGATTCCCTCGCTCGTCACGTCGATCGACAGGAGGTCGGCCGTGCCCGTGCCGCAGCCCGCGAGGACGGCGACCGCGGCCGCCGCGGCGACCGCCGCCCGGACCCTCATACGAAGATCAGGCGCGCGCCGGCGGTCTCGCGGAGGAAGCGCGGCGTGGACATCACCCCGGCGAGCCGGTCCTCGACATCCGCCGTGGTGAGCGGCATCGTGTCGAGCGACGCCGAGCAGCCGTAGACCGCCAGCGAGTCGAGCGAGAGCGCCGTGTCGCGCAGCTCGGCGAGCGAGCGCGCGAACCGCTCGCGTCCCTCCCAGGCCAGGCCGGGCGTGGCGTCGGGATTGGCCGCGAGGCGCCCGAGCCCCGGATCCATCACGAGGTCGAGCGAGCGGAACGTGGCGAGCGCGGCGCACGCCTCGCCGTCGACGGCGGCCGACACGAGCAGGGACAGCCCAGAGTAGAGCCGCTGCATGTCGCCGGTCGCGAGGACCGCCGCGAGCGTGTAGGACGAGTCGGGCGCCACAATCCGATTGTGACGACCGTGGACGCCCGGGGCCTCGCCTGCCCGCTCCCGCTGACGATGGCGAAGCGGGCGATGAGCGCGCTCGCGCCAGGCGAGGAGCTGCTCGTGCTGGCGACCGACCCCGAGGCGCCGATCGACCTCGCGGCCTGGGCCGTCGCCGACGGGCACGCCTACGAGGAGCGCCCGCGCGACGGGTTCACGGAGTTCCGGCTGACGCGCGCGGGCTAGTCGGCGGCTAGAACGAGCACTGCTCGGTGACGGACACGTCCGCATCCATGTTCCGCTCCATCATCTCGATCGCGGCGTCCGCGAGGTGCTCGTGGATGTGCGCGACCGCATCGCGCGGCACCGAGATCGGGATGTGGCGCACGTACGCGTCGAGCGCGCTGTAGAGGATGCACTGCTCGGTCACCTGACCGGTGAGGACCAGGCGGTCGATCCCCTTCTGCTGGACGAGGTAGCCGAGCGGCGTCTCGAAGAAGATCGTGTGGCGGGCCTTGATCACGAAGGCGGCGTCGTCGGGCGGCAGGATCGGCTCCACGAGGTCGGGCCGCCTCCCCTCACACGCTCGCTCGGCCAGCTCGGCCGGCGACGAGTTCCAGTGGCCGTAGTTGTCGTTGACGTAGATGACCTCGACGCCGGCGTCGCGCGCGCGGTCGAGCCGCTCGCGGATCCGCGGCACGACCGGCTCGACGTTCTCGGTGAGCTGGTCGGCATCCTCGTGGTCGTACGCGTTGAGCATGTCGACCACGACGAGTGCTGGGTTCTCGGCCATCGGTGGCCTCCTTACCCGGTGGCGCTACTCGATCACAAGGGCTGCGCCGCCGCGGCGCGGGTCGCCGCCACCCGAGAGCTCGCCGGTCTCCGGGTCGCGCGCCGCCGCCTGCACCCCGCCGAAGTAGAGGTTGCGACGGCTGAAGCGCTGCACCGGCCACCCCTCGCGCTCGAGCGCGGCGAGGCCGTCCTCGTCGATCCCCGGCTCGGCCTCCACCACGCGCCCCTCGTAGTGGACGCGGGGCGCCGCGACCGCGTCCTGCGCCGGCATCCCCTCGGCCACGATTCGCAGGATCGCCTGGAGGACGGCGGAGCGGATGCGGTTCGATCCGGCCGACCCGAGCGCCACCTCGGGCCGCCCGTCGCG
>JAXDHW010000272.1:0-3164 GCA_034664365.1 Thermoleophilaceae bacterium | reverse complement strand
CGCTTCTGCCGCCGGCGCCCCCAGAGGGTGAGCACGCCGAGGACGGCGACGACCACGAGCACCCCGAGCAGGATCGCGCCGAAGGTGCCGATCCCGCCGAACGGCAGCGCCACGAGCTTGACGATCCCGAAGCCCACCGCGAGCAGCGCGAACACGATCAGCGCGAGCAGCAGGAAGCCCCGCATCCGGAGCAGGAGGCTCGACCCGGGCGGCGGCGATACGAGCCCCATCAGCCGCAGCACCATCATCTGCCGCGACGACGGCGGCTCCTGGCCGAGCTTCTCCATCGCCTCGCGCAGCTCGTCGGGCCGCCGCTCGGCCTGCGCGAGCGACGCCTTCATCATCTGGCGCAGGATGGGGCGCTCGCGCGGGTGGGCGCCGACGAGCGCCTCGTTGAAGTACGCGCGCGCCTGCTTTGCGTCGTAGCGCTCCGCGGCCCGCGCGCCCAGGATCGCCCGCGCCGCGGCGCGGTGCTTGGTCTCGCGCTGGAGCTGCTCGTCAGTGCGATCCTCGAGCTGCTGGATCGCACCGAGGCTGCCGGCCGCGTACTGCATCTTGGTCTGCCGCTGCTTGGCCACGGACGCGAGAGTGTGCCAGAGAGCCGCTCGGTGGAGAGGCCGTTCGTCCCGCCGCAAGTCGTCGCCCGGGCGACTGGTCGAGCCAGGCAAGCGCCGCTATGCTCGCGTTTCGATGATTCGTCCCCGATCGAACCTTTGACCGGATGAGGACGCTGCATCACCCGCGCCTCGAGGAAGTCGACCTCACCGACGTCCTCCATGCGCTGAGCGATCCGGTCCGACTCGAGATCGTGCGGACCCTGTCGGACCTCCAGGAGCGGCCCTGCAGCTCGGTGGAGGCGACGGTGGCGAAGTCCACGCTGTCGCACCACTTCAAGGTCCTTCGGGAGGCAGGAATCACCTATACGCGGGCGAACGGCACCCACAGGCTGATGTCGCTACGCAAGGACGATCTGGAGGACCGTTTTCCCGGCCTCCTGACGTCTGTGCTGAACGCCACACAGGTCGCATAGGCGCCAAGCCGCATCTTCCGCCGATTACCCGTGTTGAGATGGCGCCGGGACGGGTAGAGATTGCTAAGCTTCTATGTCCGGCGAACTTTCGAAACTTTTTAACAAGTTTCGGTTACATAGGTAGCCGGAAACCTCGATCTCGGCCGTAATACAGGGAAACATGCCCACTAGCTCAAAGACAAAGCCAAAGACCAAGACGACGCCGCGCAAGCGCGGGGGCAACGAGTCCCCGACATCCACGAGCCGGCGCCGCTTCGCGCGCGACCACGAGGATCGTCCCGCCGCCCGCCGCAGCGCGGCGGAGGAGGCGCACCATCAGGTGGAGGACGTCACCACCGACTCCCTCCAGCTCTTCTTCAACGCCGCCCGCAAGTACCCGCTGCTCACCGCGGCGGAGGAGGTCGATCTCGCACAGCGGATCGAGAAGGGCGACGTCGACGCCAAGGACCGCATGATCAACTCGAACCTGCGGCTCGTGGTGTCGGTGGCC
Source organism: Thermoleophilaceae bacterium (assembly GCA_034664365.1). Classification (GTDB taxonomy): domain Bacteria; phylum Actinomycetota; class Thermoleophilia; order Solirubrobacterales; family Thermoleophilaceae; genus AC-37. The sequence goes on along the minus strand of JAXDHW010000272.1, from coordinate 1,644 downwards.
CGCAAGTACCAGGGCCACGGCCTCACGCTGGGCGACCTCGTCCAGGAGGGGATGCTCGGCCTGATCCGCGCCACCGAGAAGTTCGACTGGCGCCGCGGCTTCAAGTTCTCGACCTACGCCACGCTCTGGATCCGCCAGGCGATCCAGCGCGGGCTCGAGAACTCGTCCCGCACGATCCGGCTGCCCGTCCACATCGCTCAGCGCGAGCGCAAGATCAACCGCACCGAGCGCGAGCTCGCCACCAAGCTCGGCCGCGAGCCGACCGAGCAGGAGCTGGCCGACGCGGTCGAGCTGCCGGTCGATCAGGTGATCGAGATCCGCAAGGCGGCCCGGCCGCTCACGAGCCTCGACCAGCCGGTCGGGGACGACGGTGAGACCGCCTTCGGCGACCTGCTCGCCTCGAACGCGCCCAACCCGGAGGACGAGGTCGTCTCGGACGCCGGCACGAGCGCGGTCCAGGAGGCGGTCAACCGGCTGCCTGAGCGCGAGCGCGACGTGGTCGAGCTCCGCTTCGGCCTCGGCGGCCGCGAGCCCACACCCCTCCGCGAGACTGGTCGCAAGCTCGGCATCTCCGCCGAGCGCGTGCGCCAGATCGAGGAGGACGCGCTCGGGCGTCTGGCCGAGAGCGGGGACCTCGCGTCCCTCCGCGACGCCGCGTAAGAGCCGCCCGACCTAATCTCACGTTCCCGCGGTCCGTAGCGTTACGGGTCCGTGGCGCTGCCGCCCTTTCAGGTCCTGATCGACGAGCACGCGGAGGCGGTTCATCGCTTCCTCGTGGCGACGGCGGGCCGTGGGGCGGCGGACGACTGCTTCCAGGAGACGTTCATCTCGGCGCTGCGGGCCTACCCGCGGCTCCGGCCGGACTCGAACCTGCAGGCGTGGCTGTTCACCATCGCGCGCAACAAGGCGATGGACCACCACCGCTCCGTGCGGCGCGAGCCCCTGCCCGTGGCGGAGCTGCCGGAGCGCGCGGCGCGTGTGACCGAGCCCGCCCTCGGCGACGGTGACCTGTGGGCGGCCGTCCGGGCGCTCCCGGACAAGCAGCGGGCCGCCGTGGTGCTGCGATTCGTCTCGGACCTGTCGCACCGCGAGATCGGACGGGTCCTCGACTGCAGTGACGCCGCGGCCCGCCGGAGCGTGCACGAGGGTCTCAAGCGACTGAGGGAGGTGAGGACGTGAAGGATCGGCTCGAGAGCGAGCTCCGGCGCGGACCGGAGGGCGGAGTGGGGGAGGCCACGGAGCGGCTGCGCGAGCGGGCGCTCGACGAGGGACTCGTCTCGGTGGCGTACGCCCGCGCCGAGTCGCCGTTCGGCGACCTCCTCGTCGCGGCCACCTCACGCGGGCTGGTGCGCGTCGGGTTCCTGCACACCGAGAGCGAGGAGACGGTCGTCGCGGAGCTCGCGGAGCGCCTCTCGCCGCGCGTCCTGTACGCGCCGGCGCGGGTCGACGACGCACGGCGCCAGCTCGACGAGTACTTCGACGGCCGCCGCCGGCGCTTCGACCTGACGACCGACCGCGTCCTGATCCGCGGCTTCGCCCGCGCGGTCCTCGCCGAGACGGCGAAGATCCCCTACGGCAGCTACCTCACCTATGGCGAAGTGGCGGCCGAGGCGGGGAATCCGCGGGCGCACCGCGCCGCCGGGA
>JAXDHW010000262.1:0-8608 GCA_034664365.1 Thermoleophilaceae bacterium | reverse complement strand
AGCTGGCCGATCGTGGGCGGGAACGCCATCAGCGACGCGGCGAAGATCACGGGGATGACGCCGGCCATGTTCACCCGGAGCGGCAGGTAGGTCTGGCCGCCGCCGGCCATCCGCCGTCCCACCACGCGCTTGGCGTATTGGACCGGGATCCGGCGCTGGCCCTCCTGGATGAACACGATCGCCGCGATCACGGCCAGGGCGAGCAGCGGCATCATCACCTTGAAGACCTGGTCCGGGTTGGTCCACCACGACTGGACGCCGTTGGGGATGCGGGCCACGATGCTCGCGAAGATCATCAGCGAGATCCCGTTGCCGATCCCGCGCTGCGTGATCAGCTCCCCGAACCACATCAGCAGCACCGTGCCCGCGGTGAGCGCCAGGACGATCACCAGAACCCGGTTGAACGTGAAGCCGCCCTTCAGGATCGAGCTCCCGGGGCCCTCGCTGCGCGCGAAGGTCCTGAACAGGAAGACGTAGCCGATCGACTGGAAGAAGGCCAGCGCCACCGTGAGGTAGCGCGTGTACTGGGTGATCTTCTGCTGCCCGACCTCGCCCTCCTTGCGGAGCTTCTCGAGCGAGGGAACGACCACCTGCAGCAGCTGCAGGATGATCGAGGCGGTGATGTAGGGCATGATCCCCAGCGCGAAGACCGCGAACCTGGACAGGCTCCCGCCCGAGAACAGGTTGAGGAAGCCGAGGACGTTGGAGCCCGCGAAGTTCTTCGAGATGTTGTCGATGGTGTGGACGTTGATCCCCGGCGCGGGGATGTATGCGCCCAGGCGGTAGAGCGCGAGCATCGCCGCCGTGAAGAGCAACTTCTTCCGGATCTCCGGGACCCGGACGGAGTTGAGGATCGTGGCGAGCGCGCTGGTTCCGCCCACCTACTCCTCCAGAACGGTGCAGGAACCCCCGGCGGCCTCGATCTTCTCGCGCGCCGTCTTCGAGAACCCGTGAGCGGTCACGTTGAGCTTCTTGGACACGTCGCCCTGGCCGAGGATCTTGACCGGGACGTCGCGGCGCGTGGCCAGGCCGTGCGCGCCGAGCGTGTGCGGCGTGACGCTGTCGCCATCGCCGAAGCGCGCCTCGAGGTCGCGCAGGTTGACCGGCTGGGTCTGCGTCCGGAAGTTCTCGAACGGCATCGACTTCTTCATGTGCGGGCCGCGCAGCTTGCGCATCCGCATATGGACCGGCATCTGGCCGCCCTCCGCGCCGGGGCGCGACTTGAAGCCGCTGCGCGAGCCGGCGCCCTTCTGGCCGCGGCCCGAGGTCTTGCCCACGCCCGAGCCCTCGCCGCGACCCACCCGCTTCTTGCGGTGGCGCGAGCCCGGGGCGGGCTTGAGCGTGTGGAGTCCGATCTCGTCGGGCATCAGTCGTCGACCTTCACCAGGTGCCGCACGGTCTGGATCGCCCCGCGGACGGTGGGCTCGTCAGGCCGCTCGACCGTCCGGCCTATGCGCCCGAGGCCGAGCGTGCGGAGCGTGTCGCGCTGGCGCGGGTTGGCGCCGTTCGCGGACCTGTACTGCGTGATGCGCAGCTTGCCGGCCACGTCACGGGGCCTCAGTCGGGACCGGCCCGGCCTCGGCGGCCTCGGTGGCGGGCGCCGGCTCGGCGGTCCCGGCCGCGGGCGGCGCGTCGGCATCTGCCGCGGGGGCGCCGTTGCGATCCCCGATGCCGAGCACCTGGGCGACGGTGAGCCCGCGCAGCTCGGCCACCTCGCGCGGGCTGCGCAGCATCTGCAGCGCCGTGACGGTGGCCTTCACGAGGTTGATCGGGTTCTGGCTGCCGAGCGACTTGGACAGCACGTCGTGGATGCCCGCCAGCTCGAGGACGGCGCGGACACCGCCGCCGGCGATCACGCCCGTACCCTCGGAGGCGGGACGCAGCAGGACCCGCCCGGCGCCGAAGACGCCGGTCACCTGGTGCGGGATCGTGGTGCCGTGCTTGGGCACCTTGAAGAGGTTGCGGCGCGCGCGCTCGACGCCCTTCTGGATGGCGAGCGGGACCTCGTTGGCCTTGCCGTAGCCGACCCCCACCTGCGACTTCTCGTCGCCGACCACGACGAGCGCGGTGAACGAGAAGCGCCGGCCGCCCTTGACGACCTTGGCGACGCGGTTGATCTCGACGACCCGCTCCTGGAGGTCGCCCTGCTGCTGTCGTCTGGGTTGGGGAGACATACGGTCGGTCGAGGTTAGCGGAGCAGGGGTTCCGGCTAGAACCGGAGTCCAGCCTCGCGAGCGCCCTCCGCAAGCGCCTTCACACGTCCATGGAAGAGGTAGCCGCCGCGGTCGAATACGCACTCCTCGGCGCCCGCGCCCTTGGCGCGCTGCGCGAGAAGCTCGCCCGCCTTCTTTGCCTGCTCCATCGGGCCGAGGCCCTTGAGGTCCGACTCGATCCAGCTGACGGCGGCGACGGTGTGGCCGCGATCGTCGTCGACGAGCTGGGCGCTGAGGCCGCGGTTGGAGCGGAACACGGACAGCCGCGGACGATCCGCGCTGCCGCGCACCTTCGCGCGCACGCGCCGGCGCCGCCGAAGCCGCTTCGCCTCCTTGGTCTGGACCGTCATGCGCGCTTGCCCACCTTGCGCGCCACGTACTCGTCGCGGTAGCGGATGCCCTTGCCCTTGTACGGCTCCGGCGGGCGGACCTTGCGGATCCGCGCGGCGGTCTCGCCGACCACCTGCTTGGAGTTGCCGCGGACGACGATCTGCGTGGGCTGGGGGACCTCGAACTCGATCCCCTCCGGCGCCTTGATCGTGACCGAGTGGGAGTAGCCGACGGCGAGCTCGATGTCCTTGCCGCGCAGGGCGGCGCGGTAGCCGACGCCCTGGATCTCGAGGCGCTTCTCGAAGCCCTCGGTCACGCCGTGGACCATGTTCGCGATCAGGCTGCGGGTGAGCCCGTGGAGCGCGCGATGCTCGCCCCGGTCGGTCGGTCGCTTGACCAGCAGCTGGTCGTCGGCCTGCTCGACCGTGAGCTCGCGCGAGACGCGCTCCTGGAGCTCGCCGCGCGGTCCGCTGACCCGCACGACCTCGGGCTCGATCGCGACCGTGACGGTCGCGGGGACTGGGATGGGCTGCTTTCCGATTCGGGACATGGCGTTATCGCGTCACCAAACGTAGGCGACGACCTCGCCGCCGACGCCCTCGCGCCGCGCGTCGTGGCCGGTCATCACGCCTCTGGAGGTCGAGATGATCGCCGTGCCCATGCCGCCGAGCACCTTCGGGATCTCGCCGGCATCGACGTAGGTCCGCCGGCCGGGACGGGAGACGCGCTGCATGCCGCTGATCACGGGCGCGCGGTCCTCCGTGTACTTGAGCGTCACGCGCAGCACCTCGCCGACGCGCCCGGCCTCGGTGCCGTAGCCCTCGATGTAGCCCTGCTCGCTCAGGATCCGCGCGAGCTCGGTCTTGAACTTCGAAGCGGGGATGGCCACGGAGTCGTGATCCGCGTTCATCCCGTTGCGGATGCGGGTCAGGAAGTCGGCAATCGGGTCTGTCATCGACATCGGCGCTCGGCTCCTACCAGCTCGACTTGGTCAGGCCGGGGACGTAGCCGTTGTGCGCCATCTCCCGCAGGCAGATCCGGCAGAGGCCGAACTTGCGGAAGTACGCGCGCGGCCGGCCGCAGCGCTTGCAGCGGTTGTACTGCCGTGTCTTGAACTTCTGCGTCCGGCGCTGCCGGACCTTCTGGGACGTCTTCGCCATGTGCCTCCTCAGCTTTCCTCGGCGGGTGGCGCGGCATCGCCGCCGCCGGCCTCGCCCTCTTCGGTCTCGTCGCCCTCTTCGGGCTTCTCGGGCTTCTCGTACGCCTCCGGGTTCTCGGCCTTCAGCTGCTCGAGCGCGGCCTGCTCGGCCTCGGCGCGCGCACGCGCCTCCTCCTTGCGCCGCTCCTCCTCCTCGGCCTCCGCCGCCTCGTCGGCCTCCGAGCCGGGGCGCCCGTCGCGCTGGAACGGCATGCCGAACGCCTCGAGGAGCGCGAACGCCTCCACGTCGGTCTGGGCCGTGGTCGCGATGGTCACGTCGAGCCCGCGAACCTGGTCGATCGAGTCGTAGTCGATCTCGGGGAAGATGATCTGCTCGCGGATCCCCATCGAGTAGTTGCCGCGGCCGTCGAACGAGCGCGGGTTGAGGCCGCGGAAGTCGCGGATTCGCGGAATCGCGATCGACAGGAGGCGGTCGAGGAACTCGTACATGCGCGCGTCGCGGAGCGTCACCGCCACGCCGACGGGCATCCCGTCGCGCAGCTTGAAGTTGGCGATCGACTTGCGCGCCCGGCGCACGTTCGGCCGCTGGCCGGCGATCGTGCCGAGCTGCTCCACGGCGGCGTCGAGCATGTTCGAGTCCTGCTTGGCGTCGCCCACACCCATGTTGAGCGTGATCTTGGCGATGCGCGGCGCCTGCATCGGGGTGGAGTAGCCGAAGCGCTTGATCAGCGCCGGCTGGATCTCGGTCGCGTAGCGCTCCTTGAAGCGCGGGACGATCTTGGGCTCGGCCAACGGTGACATCGCTACTCGAACCTCTCCCCGCTGCGGCGGCCGACGCGGACCGTGCGGCCGGACTCGTCGCGGGCGGCGCCGACGCGGGTCGGATCGCCCGTCTTCGGGTCGAGCGGCATGACGTTGGAGAGGTGGATCGGCCCCTCCTTCTCGATCACGCCGCCGACCTCGCCGCCACGCTGAACGTCGCGGATCGTGCGCGGCTTGGAGTGACGCTTCTGGATGTTCATGCCCTCGACGAACACGCGCCCGCTCTTGGGCTCGACGCGCAGCACGCGGCCGGTCTTCCCCTTGTCCTTGCCGGAGATGACCTTGACCATGTCGTCCTTCTTCACGCGCGCGGCCACGGTTAGAGCACCTCGGGAGCGAGCGAGACGATCTTCATGAAGTTGCGGTCGCGCAGCTCGCGCGCCACCGGCCCGAAGATGCGCGTGCCGCGCGGGTTGTTCTGCGGGTCGATGAGCACCGCGGCGTTCTCGTCGAACGCGATGTAGGTCCCGTCCGTGCGGCCGAACTGCTTCTTGGTGCGGACCACCACGGCGGTCACGACCTCGCCCTTGCGCACCGACCCGTGCGGGATCGCCTGCTTCACCGTGCCGACGATCACGTCGCCGACGCCGGCGTAGCGGCGCTTCGAGCCGCCCCGGATGCGGATGCAGAGGATCTCGCGCGCGCCGGTGTTGTCGGCCACGCGGAGGCGCGTCTCGGTCTGGATCACCGTGCTCGCTCCAGGATCTCGACCAGGCGCCAGCGCTTGCTGCGGCTGAGCGGCCGTGACTCCACGACGCGCACCGTGTCGCCCTCGTTCGCGTCGTTCTTCTCGTCGTGAGCGTGGAGCGTGGTGGACGAGCGAAGAACCTTCTTGTACTGCCGGTGGCGACGGGTCATGTCGATCCGGACGGTGATGGTCTTGTCGGGCTTGGCGGACACGACCACGCCCTGGCGCGTCTTGGGCCGGCCGGGGCCGTGCTCGTGCACGGGCTGCTCGACCGGGGGCGACTGCGCGCGGGCGGCGCGGTCCTTCTCGCGCCGCTTGGCGCGCCAGCGGCGGCGGCTCTCGGCGTTCTTGCGCCGGCGCTCCTCGCGCTCGGCGACCGCCTTGGCGATCTTCTGCTCGTCAGGCATCGGCGCGCTGCCTCCGGATCTCGAGCTCCACGTCGATCCCGCGCTCGCGGGCCACGGTCAGCCCGCGCGCCAGGTCGCGCTTGGTCTGCGCCAGCCGCGCGGTGTTCTCGAGCTGGCCCGTGGCGTGCTGGAAGCGCAGGTTGAACAGCTCCTCGCGCGTGTTGCCCACGAACTCCACGAGGAAGTCGTCCGCCATGTCGTGGACCTCCTGGGACTTCACGACGCGGCCTGCGCCCCCTCGCGCAGCACGAACTTGGTCCTGATGGGCAGCTTGTGACCCGCGAGCCGCATGGCCTCGCGCGCGAGCGGCTCGGGCACGCCGGCCAGCTCGAACAGCACGCGGCCCGGCTTGACGACCGCGACCCAGCCCTCGGGCGAGCCCTTGCCCGATCCCATCCGGGTCTCGGCGGGCTTCTGCGTGACGGGCTTGTCGGGGAAGACGTTGATCCAGACCTTGCCACCGCGCTTGATCTTGCGCGTCATCGCGATACGGGCGGCCTCGATCTGGCGGTTGGTGACCCAGCCGGCGTCGAGCGCCTTGATCCCGTAGTCGCCGAACTCCACGCGCGTGCCGCCCTTGGCCAGGCCGGCCCGGCGACCGCGGTGCTGCTTTCGATGCTTGACTCGCTTGGGCTGGAGCATCTACTACCTGCCGCCTCCGCCGGGGCCGCCGCCGCGAGGACCGCCGCCGCCGCCACGACCGCCGCCTGCGCCACCGCCACCGCGACCTCCGCCGCCCCCACGGCCGCCACCGCCGCCCGGGCCGCCACCGCGCGGACCGCCACCGCCGGGACCGCGTCCACCGCCGCCGGGACCGCCGCGGCCACCCGGGCCGCCGCGCCCGCCGCCGGCGGGCATCTGCTGCGGGGCCTCGATCTGCGTGAGGTCCTGGGCAAAGCCCTTCGGCATGATCTCGCCCTTGTTGATCCAGACCTTCACGCCGATGCGGCCGAAGGTTGTGCGGGCCTCGAAGAAGCCGTAGTCGATGTCGGCGCGCAGCGTGTGCAGCGGCACGCGGCCGTCCGAGTAGCCCTCGGTGCGCGCCATCTCGGCGCCGCCGAGCCGGCCGGAGACCTGCACCTTCACGCCCTTGGCGCCGGAGCGGATCGCGGAGGTGAGCGAGCGCTTCATCGCGCGACGGAACGCCACGCGGTTCTGGAGCTGCTCGGCGATCGACTGGGCGACGAGCTTGGCGTCCAGCTCCGGCCGCTTGATCTCGAGGATGTTGACCTTGACCTGCTTCTTGGTCATCCGGTGGAGCTCGCGGCGCAGCGCGTCGACCTCGGTGCCGGACTTGCCGATCACGATGCCGGGGCGCGCGGTGTTGATGTTCACCTCGACCTCGTTCTTGTCCTTGCGGATCGTGATGTCGGAGAGGCCGGCGTGGGCGAGCTTGCCCTCGATGTGGTCGCGGATCCGGATGTCCTCGAGGAGGTAGTCGGAGAACTCCTTCTCGTTGAACCAGGTCGACTTCCAGTCGTGGATGTAGCCCACGCGCAGGATCTCGGGATGAACCTTCTGACCCACTGGGCTACCTGCCGTTCCTGTCGTTTGTGGTGAGCGTGATCGTCATGTGACTCGTCCGCTTGCGGATTCGTGTGGCGCGCCCCAGCGCGCGCGGACGGTAGCGCTTCAGCGTCGGGCCCTCGTCTACGAACGCCTGGCCCACCACGAGCTCGTCGGCGACCAGTTCGTGGTTGTTCTCCGCGTTGGCGATTGCGGAGTCCAGGAGCTTCAGGACGTCCCGCGAGGCCGCGCGCGGCGTGCTGATGAGTATGGCACGCGCCTGATCGACCGACTTGCCGCGGATGTGGTCGATCACAAGCCTGGCCTTGCGTGGCGCGGTGCGCACGTACTTGGCGCGTGCGCGGACCGCGACGGCGCCATCGGCGTTGCGCGGGGCGGGCGTCGCCTTCTCGCGCTTGCGCCCAGCGGCGACCTCCGCGGCCCCGCGCCGGCGCTTGGGCTTCTCGTCGTCCGCGGGCGTGGCGTCGTCGTCCTCGGCCTCCGGCTCGCCCTCGGCCTCGGCCGCCTCGGCCTCGGTCTCCTTCTCCGCGGCCGCCTCCTTGGCCTCCTCGGCGTCGGCGGTCTTCTTGCGGCGCCGGCGCGGCTTCTTCGCCTCCTCGGGGGCTTCGGCCTGCTCGGCAGCCTGCTCCTGGGCGTCCGCCTCCTTCGCCTCGGCGGCGTCCTGCTCGACCTTCGCCTCGTCCGGAGCGCCCTCGGATGGATTTCCGGGCTTGTCCGGCATCTAGATGGTCAACTCCTGGCCCGCGTGCCCGCGGGGGCGCGAAAACCAAGCAGGCGAAGGACGCAGGGAGAGATTCATGCATGAAGTGCATGGACTCGACCGAGGACGCGCGCCGGCGAAGGTTTGCAGCGTCATCTGTGGGTGCGGGGGTCGGGGGTTGACCATCTACCTCATCCTCGCCTTGTCGCCGCCGGCGTGCCCGCGGAAGAGCCGCGTGGGCGCGAACTCCCCGAGCTTGTGCCCGACCATCGACTCCGAGATGAAGACCGGTACGTGCTTGCGCCCGTCGTGGACGGCGATGGTGTGGCCCACCATCTCCGGGAAGATCGTGGAGGCGCGCGACCAGGTCTTGATCATGTGCTTGTCGCCCGAGGAGTTCATCGCCTCGATGCGCCCGAGCAGGCGCTCCTCCGCCCAGGGACCCTTCTTGGAAGAACGTGACATTCGGTCTTACCTCTTGCCTTTCCCACGCCGCCGGCGGCGCACGATGAACTGGTCGGACTGCTTGCGCTTCTTGCGCGTGGGGTAGCCGAGGGTCGGCACGCCCCATGGCGTGACCGGGTGCCGGCCCGCCGTGGTCGAGCCCTCCCCGCCCCCGTGCGGATGGTCCACCGGGTTCATGGCGGTGCCGCGCGTCTGCGGACGCTTGCCCTTGTGGCGGCTGCGGCCCGCCTTGCCGATCGAGATGTTCTGGTGGTCGGCGTTGCCGATCGAGCCGATGCTGGCGCGCGCGTCGAGCTC
>JAXDHW010000225.1:0-3444 GCA_034664365.1 Thermoleophilaceae bacterium | reverse complement strand
ACGAGCGTGTAGCGCGAGTCGGACTGCTGGACGATGCCCGTGATCAGCTCGCCGACGCGGTCCTGGTACTCGTCGAACATCATGTCGCGCTCGGCCTCGCGGATCCGCTGGAGGATCACCTGCTTGGCCGTCTGCGCGGCGATGCGGCCGAAGTCGTGCGGCGTGACGTCCCGCTCCTCGATCTGATCGCGGTACTGGGCGAGCTTCTCCGGATCGAGCTCGGGCTCCTCGGGCTCGCGCAGCTCCCCGGTCTCGGGGTCGACCGTGGGCTCCTCGGGCTCGACCTCGGCGAGGAGCTTGTCCTCGAGCTCGGGCGGGATGAGCAACTCGAAGACCTTGAAGTCCCCGGTGGCGCGGTCCATGTCGACGCGCGCGTAGCGCGCGGCGTCGGGAGTCTTCTTGTACGCGGAGAGGAGCGCGTCCTCGAGCGCCGCCATCAGCCGCTCGGACGAGATGCCCTTCTCGCGCTCGAGGACGTGGACTGCCTCGACTATCTCCTTCGACATGGGCTCACCTCTCCAGCAGGTTGCTTCGCTTGACGTCGGCGTACGGAATCGACACGACCCCGCCGGTCGCCGCGACGGTCACGGCCTCGTCGCTCGCGCCGACCAGCTCGCCGGTGAAGCTGCGCTGCCCCTCGTACTCCTCGCGTGTGCGCACGCGCACGCGGCGACCGAGGTAGCGGCGGTAGTGCTCCGGCTTGGTCAGCGGGCGCTCCGGACCGGGCGAGGACACCTCGAGCGAGTAGTCGGCCAGCAGGTCGCGCAGATGGGCCGTGACGCGCTCGCAGAGACCCAGGTCGACGCCCTCCGGGTGGTCGACCACGACGCGCACGCGCTCGGCCGCGACCCGCTCGGCGAGCAGGACCTCGACCTCGGGTTCGGCTGACTTCAGGCGCGTCTCTACCTCTGTCTGGATGTCGCTCACTTCTCCTCTTTCGGGCGAAAAAAAGGTGGGCTGCGAAGCCCACCTCCAGGTGCGGCCGCCCGGGCCGCAGATGAAAGTCCCAGCGCGCCGAGTATAGCCCGCGGTCTGGGCTCAGACCTCGACGAGCAGGGTGACCGGGCCGTCGTTCACGAGCTCCACCGCCATCGTCGCGCCGAAGCGCCCGCCGCTCGCTCCGAGGCCGTCGCGGACGAGGTCGTAGAGGGGCTCGGCGTCCTCCGGCGGCGCCGCGTCGACGAAGCTCGGCCGGTTTCCCCTGCGCGTGTCACCGTAGAGCGTGAAGTTGCTGACGCAGAGGAGCTCGGCGCCCGCGTCGGACGCAGCGAGGTTCATCCTGCCGTCGCCGTCCTCGAACACGCGCAGCGCGAGCAGCTTGCGCACCATGCGCTCCGCGGCCTCGCGGCCGTCGCCGCGGCCGACGCCCAGGAGCACCAGCAGGCCGGGGCCGATCGTGCTCACCACCTCGCCCTCGACCGTCACCGAGGCGGAGCTGACGCGCTGGACGAGCGCCCTCACCCGTGCTCCGCGGCGGCCTCCCGCACGGCCTCCGCCACGCGCTCGTGCACCGACGGGTCGAGCGGGTCGGGCAACAGGCCGTCGCCGTCACCGCCGGACTCGGCGAGCGCCCGGGCCGCGGCGAGCTTCATCTCCGAGCTCATCTCCTGCGCGCCCGCGTCGAGCGCGCCGCGGAACATCCCCGGGTAGCCGAGCACGTTGTTCACCGTCGAGCCGTCCGAGGCGAACGCGGCGCCCGCGCCCATCGCCTCCTCCGGGTCGATCTCCGGGTCGGGGTTCGACAGCGCGAGCACGATCTGGCCCTCGCGGATCCGGTTGGCGTCGATCGAGCCGGCGCGCCCGGTTGTCGCCACCAGCACGCGCGCCTCGGCCAGCACCGTGTCCTCGTCGTCGACGATCTCGACGCCGCGGCCGCGGGCGTGCTCGTGGGCCTCCTCACTCGGGTCGTAGGCGATCACGCGCTGCGCTCCCGCGTCCACCATCAGCCCGGCGATCCCGTAGCCCGCCGCCCCGAGCCCGAGCTGGCCGACCACGACGTCGCCGAGGTCGACGCCGACGCTCCGGCAGGCCGCCATCACGGCGGCGAGCGCGACCACCGCGGTGCCGTGGACGTCGTCGTGCATCACGGGCTGCGGCAGGCGCTCGATCAGCGCCGCCTCGATGTCGAAGCACGCGGGCGTGGCGATGTCCTCGAGGTGGATCCCGCCGAACGTGGGCGCGATCCGCACCACGGTCTCCACGAACTCCTCCGGGTCGGTCGCGTCGATCAGGATCGGCATCGCCGAGATCCCGGCGAGCTGCTTGTAGAAGACCGCCTTGCCCTCCATCACCGGCATCGCCGCGCGCGGCCCGATGTCGCCGAGCCCCAGCACGCGGGTGCCGTTGGTGCAGATGGCGACCGTGCGGCCGATCATCGTGAGTCGCCGTGCCGCGTCCGGGTCGTCCCGGATCGCCTCGCAGGCGCGCGCCACGCCGGGCGTGTAGACGTCGCGCATGTCCTGCACGCCCTCGATGCGACGGACCGGCTCGATCGTGAGCTTGCCGCCCTCGTGGAGCGCCAGCGCGCGATCGAAGCAGTCCTCGACCTCCACGCTCTCGAGCGCGTCGATCGCCCTGCCGAGCTCGCGCGCACGGTCGTCGTCCTCGACCTCGACGGTGACCTCGCGGATCGAGAACGCGCGGGTGAGCTTGCAGGTGGTCACGTCGCCCACCAGCCCCCCGGCCTCCGCGATCGCCTCCAGGACGCGTGCGAGCTGCCCCGGACGGTGCTCGACCCGCACGCGGTACGTGTAGTCGACGTTCACGCGCCCGAATCTTGCCCGGTCTTCCGCTCCTACAGTCTCGCCATGGCCGCGGTGGACGTCGTCGACGCGTACGTGAGCGCTCTCCCGGGCGACACGCGACGGCTCGAGCACGCCGAGTGGGGCGTCACGCTGCGGCCCGAGTCGGCGGCCGGCCACCCGCTGGACATGAGCGTCCGGATCGCCGACGGGCTCCTCCGCGCGCAGGCGTTCGCGCTGCCGGCCCAGGACGGCGTGGACCCGTGGGTGCTGCTCAACTGGAACCGCCAGACCCGCTTCGTGCGAATGGCGTGCGCCCGCTCGGGCGACATCTGGGTGCACGGCGACCTGCCCGTGTCCGCCGTCGACGAGCAGACGGTGGACCGGCTGCTCGGTCTCGTGGTCGAGGGCGCTATCGCTGTGCGGAGCTATGCGGCGACGACTTCACCCTGAACACCCTGCGGTTGCGCCTGGTGGTCTTGCGTTCCACGTTGCCGCTCTGATCGGCGGCGGTCGCGATCACGGTGTACTTGCCGCGGCCGAGCTTCTTGCCGGTGCGGACCTGCCAGTCGAGCCGGTGCTTGGCGAGTGAGTACCTGCCGGTTGCGCGCAGGCGAATCGCCTGGTGGCATCCGCGCGGCTTCGAGAAGAGACCGTCGCGCTGGAGGAAGCGGCAGAGGCGGTGCTTCGCGTCCCGGATCAC